>NZ_CP174167.1:300000-600000 GCF_045276925.1 Metamycoplasma sualvi | reverse complement strand
TTGTATAGCCAGGTTTATTAGATGTATAAACAATAGCGCATTTTAATTGTGTATTCTTTTTAAAAGTTTCGTAATAAGATATTGCTTCTAAGATAGTTGAACAAGCAAGCATTGCATTAAATTTTTTGTTTCTTGTATATTCATCATAATGTTGATCTATGTAGTAAACTACTGCATCAATTTTACCCTGGTCAACTTCTATATATTCATTTCCTTCTAATTCATCATCTAATTCATCTTGATAAACATTACTTGAAGAATCAAAATTTGATTTTATAGATTGAGTAAAATCAAAAACAAAATCAGTTACATTCTTATCTTTAATTGCTTCATATGTTGTATATCTATGAATTTCTTCTCCAAATATATTTTGTGTTGTTTTTCCATCTAATGAATTTTCATCAAAAATTGGAGTTCCTGTAAAAGCAATATTAATTGAATTAGTAAAAAATTTATCGATATTTTTTCTCATTTCTCCAACTTGAGACCTATGTCCTTCATCAACCATAAAAACAATTTTTTTATCTGATATTGATTTTAATCTTGATTTATCTGTATTTCTAATTGCATTATTTAATTTTTGGATAGTAGAAATAATGATTCTTCTATTTGAATTTTTACTTAACATTAATTCAATCAAATCATTTGTATCTGTTGCATTATGAACAAGATTTTTATTATCTGAAAAACCTTGAAATACATCTACTGTTTGTGTGTTTAAATCTTGTCTATCTATTAAAAAAATAGTTAAATCAACATCTTTTAAATTAGAAAGAATTTCGCAAACTTTAAAAGAAGTCATTGTTTTACCTGAACCAGTTGAATGTCAAACATATCCAGATTTTTCTTTGTTTGTCAATTGATTATTCTTAATTCTTTTGATAATTTCATTAGATGCATGATATTGATATGATCTAAATACTTTAATATCATTTTTCTTTTTGTCAATAACAAAATAATTTTTAATAAAATCAAGTAAAAAATCTTTATTTAAAAAATTTTCTGAAAATTTTAATAATTCATTAATTTTTTTGTTATTTTTATCAGATCATTCAAATGAAAGATTTTGATATTTTTCAAAATTTTGTGGGTTGTTTACAAAATATCTTGTGCTTGCACCATTTGAATAAATAAATAATTTTGTAAAATTAAAAAAATTAGAAATTGCTTCAATTTCTTTATAAGAAATTATTTGCTTACAAGCATCTTCTAATGTTCCTTTTTCTCTTTTTAATTCTATGTGAATAATAGGAATTCCATTAATTAGTAAATTAATATCAAATCTATTATTTTCATTATTTTTATTCTTTGTTCATAATTGATTGACTATTTCAAAAGAATTATTTTCAATATTTTCATAGTCAAAAAATTTTAATTGTTTTATAACTTTTCCATTTTTATCTTTTGGTTCATATAAATCTTTTTGTAGTGTTTCAAATCTTTTGAAAATATCTCCTGAATCAAATGTAGTTCAAAACATTTCAAATTCTTTATCATCAAATTTATAAGAATTCAATTTTTCATATTTTTCTCTAAAATTTTGTTTCAATTGGAATGAGTTTTTTATATCTTCTCTATATGTGTAGTTTAATTTATTAATTAGATGATAAATTAATGCATTTTCAATGCATTCTTCAGTAATAGAAGATTTAGAGTTTAAATATTTATCATAACAATCTTTTAAATTCATAACTAAAAATTATAAAATAATTTTCTTTTTTGTAATTACAATAGCAACACTAATATTAATTATAATAAAGGTAAATCAAAATACATTCACCTAATATGTTTTTTATATATTCCATTAATATTTTAAATTATTTTTTTTGAATAAATCTAGACTAGATGTTCGGCTAAAAATTTCTCTTGGCATTTGATTAATTTTATTTTGAGTATCTAAAATTTCTTCATTTAATAAGTTAGAAAAATCTGTTCATTTTTTTCAAAATCTTCTAATAATACCATTGATATGTTCGTTTGAACCTCTTTGGTAAGAGTTATAAGGTTCACAATAATAAACGTGACAATTTATTCATTTAGCTAATAATCCATTTTTTGAAAATTCAATTCCATTATCAATAGTTATTGATTTAACATGTAAATTATTCTTTTTAATTAATTGATATACCTTTGAATTTAATTTCATTGGATCTTTTGTTTTAATTCTTTCAATAACAACCATCCTAGTTAATCTTTCTTGAAAAGTTATTAAATTTTCATATCCATGCTCTTTTTTGCCAATGATAAGATCCATTTCTCAATGACCAAATTCACTACGATTATCAATATATTTTGGCCTTGTTCATATTGGAAATACAAAAGAATTAGTAAATTTAGAAAAAATTCCTTTAGACCTTTTTCTACCCTTAACATATGTTTTTCTTAAAATATCTTTTCTTTTAATTTCTCAACGATTAGATTTGATCCAATTATATATTTGTCTCCCAGTTGGTTTGAGTGCATCAATTTGTAGTTTGTAAAAAGTAGTTTTAATTCCTGAATATCTTTTATCAAACTTTTTCACAAATTCGTCTGTATTATTCTTTGTACTTTAATAAGTACATTGAATAATTATGCCATCTTTTTCTAATTGTTTTTTGTTGTGCTACTTCATGATTGTAATAACCATCAAAAGTATTTCTTTTTAATTCATGAGATATTGTTGATTTTGAGCGATTTAAAATTCTACCAATTTCAGAGATCGATTTTCTTTCTTGATTAAATAAAATATCGATTAAATAACGCTCATTATGAGATAATTTATTTAGAGTTTTTGACATCCTTTCCCCTTTTTGGTTGGAAAGGATTTTTTATACAAAAAATCACAAACCAACCTTTAATAATTCTATTAATTATTAGTGTTGCGATTGTGATTACAATTTGGGAGATAAATATCATTTTAATTTATCTTCATTATCAATTTTCAATCCTCTAGATTTTAATAATTCTATTTGTTCATCTATAGTCTTAAATTCTTTGTTATTCATGTATCAATTATTAATATGTTAATAAATTATAATGATTAAAATCTATTTGTTTATGTTTTTTGCAAAATTCAAAATAGAATTTATTTTCTATAATTTAAATTATTATAAAAATAGCTCTTGAATATTTATAAATATTGGAAAAATATGAAAAATTTATTTTGGATATATAATTTAAAAGGGGGTAAAAAATATGATTTTAATGAAATGTAAAAACAAACCTCAGATAGATCCTAATGGAGCTGGATGACCATCAAAAACTGGAAATGGTTCAGGTAAAGGAAGAGGGAATAATAATCCCAAAAATAAATAAGTATAAATACAATTTATAATAAAAAAGTTCAATAGAACTTTAAAAAATATATTATATTTTAATTAAGGTATCAATCTCTATGATTTGATATCTTTTTATTATTAAATTAGATTTAAATATATTTATTCTATATAAATATATTATAAAATGTACTTATTATGAAAATTAGTAGTGCAAATCAAAAAAATGAATTATTTAAGCATATTTGAAATATAGCAGAAGAACTTAGAGGAAAAGTAGATGGATGAGACTTTAAAGGATATGTTTTAGGATTTCTATTTTATAAATATATTTCTGAAAATCTTTGTCAATATATTAATAAAACTGAGTGAGAATCAGGAAATAAAGATTTTGATTATGCATTTTGCAACGATAATGAAGTAGATGAAGAAATAAAAAGTCAAATTATAGAAGAAAAAGGACTTTTTATTTACCCATCTCAATTATTTTCTAATTTAGTTAAAAATGCTTCAAAAAATATTGAAGAATTAAATATTATTATAAGTAATAATTTTAGAGAAATTGAAGCTAGTGCAATTGGTACAAAAAGTGAAGATAATGTTAAAGGTATATTTAGCATAATTAAATTAGATTCTAATGATTTAGGAAATAATGTTATATCAAGAAACAAGAATCTATTGAATGTTATTAATAAAATTAATGAATTAGATTTAGGTGATTTTAAAAATAATGAAATTGATTTATTTGGTGATGCATATGAATTTTTAATGTCAATGTATGCTTCTCAAGCAGGAAAAGCAGGAGGAGAATATTTTACTCCACAAGAAGTAAGTAAATTATTAACAAAGCTGGCAATTGGTAACAAGAAAGAAATTAAGAATGTTTATGATCCAGCATGTGGTTCTGGATCATTATTGCTACAAGCTGCCAAATTATTGGGTGAAAAACATATTATAGATGGTTTCTATGGTCAAGATTCTAATCCTACAACATATAACTTGTGTAGAATTAATATGTTTTTACATAATATTAATTTTGCTAATTTTAATATTCAATGAGGTGATACTCTAGTTGATCCGCAACATGATTTAGATAAAAAATATGAAGTAATAGTATCTAATCCTCCATATTCAATTAAATGAGAAGGAGACGATAATATTACTTTAATTAATGATGAAAGATTTTCTAGTCCGGGAGTATTAGCACCTAAATCTAAAGCAGACTTTGCATTTATTTTACATTCATTGCATCTATTAGATGTAGATGGTAAAGCTGCAATAGTATGTTTTCCAGGTATTTTTTATCGTGGAGGAGCAGAAGCCAAAATAAGGGATTGATTAATTAAACACAATTATATTGATTTGATTATTTCTCTACCATCTAATTTATTTTATGGAACATCGATTCAAACTAATATTATGGTTTTATCTAAGTCTAAACAAGATAAGAAAATTATGTTTATTGATGCTTCTCAAAAATATATAAAACAAACAAATCAAAATATATTAGGTGATGAAACTATTGACTTAATAGTTGATGCATATTTAAATAGAAAAGAAATAGGGAATTTCTCTAAATTAGTAGATATTGACTATGATAAATTAAAAGAAAATGATTTTGATTTAAGTGTAAATAACTTTATTGAAGATACATCTAATATTAAAGAAGAAAAAATAGATATCGTTCAATTAAATAAATCTATTAATGAAATAGTAAAAAGAAATGATGAGTTAAGAAAAGAAATAGATTTAATTATTGAGGAGATAGGAAATGAGTGAGAAGAATAAAATCATTTTAGAAAATTTGTGTGATAATTTAATTAATTCTTTTTCCATAATGAAAAAATCAAATGATGATTTTGTTAAAAATTTTTTTAATAATAACATAACTTTTAATGATGAAGAAAAAATTGTGATTACTAAATTTTTAAATAAACAAAAATTGCTTAACTGATTTTATTTTGTAAATTCAGCAAGAAGTTTAAGAGATTGATTGATTTCTGTAAATTCATTTACAAATAATTTATATAAACCTAACTATAAAGGTTTTTTATCTAATCAAGATGAAAGAACAAGGAATGAAATAATAAAATTTATTGAGGGAGATGATGTTTTATCTACAATTTTTTATAATCTCTTTATTTGAAAATTAGGAATTAAAACAAAAGAAGAAAAAAATAAATTTGAAAAATTTATTAAATTTTGTGATTTTTATTCTCTCTTTTTACATTGAGATAAATATTCAATAAGTATTAATGAAATATTTAATAAAAATGAAAATATATTAATAAGAAAAATTGATAGATATAAATTTGATAATAATGAATATAATAATTTTTTTGAGAATACAAAAACTCAATTTGAAAAAATGATACAAAATACAAGTATAGATATTTTTAAAAAATCTATTGAAAATTTATTTAATAAAATTGTAACATTATGTAAATTAAAAAAAGAAAACATTTATTATGGGTTACCTGAAAAATTAGATTGTTTTTTATTATCTAATACAACCAAAATTATTTCTAGAAAGTATGTGTCAATAGTATCAAAATTTTATAAATTGATTATAAAATTGTTTATTTTAAAAGAAAATGTTAGAAATAACAATATGAATGGAATCCCTTTATTTGAAATTAATGAAAAGGAATTAATTAAAAATTGTGAACAAATAAATTATGAAATTTTAATATTAAATAATAATGATTATTATTCAATTTATTGCTCTTTAATTAATGAATTTATTTGTATAACAAAAATATCAAATAAAAAACAAAAATTCGAAAAATGAATATCAAAAAATGTTGATAGCATTTATAAATTCATCATATTCTTATTGTCTAATGGGGCTAAAGGAAAAATAGATGAGAATATTAATTTCACAAAATAGAAAGGAAAATATGGGTAATGCAAATATAAAATATCTTTGAGAAATAACAAAATGAAACAAAACATTTAATTCTGTAAATAAAACTAAACAAAAAGAAAAAATTAATATTAAAAGTGTTTCAGCAAAAGAATTAAAAAATCTAGTTGCTGAAAATGGAAATATAAGATTAATATCTACAGGCAAATTTGATGGATATACTAATTATGAATTAGCTAAAAATAAAATTAATTCAGGAGAAGTTATTTTGCTTCCAGAGGGAGGTTCAGCAAATTTAAAATACCATAATGGTGAATTTATAAATTCACTAAATTTAGTTTGTTCATCTATTAACTCTAATATTTATTCATTAAAATATATTTATTATTTTCTATTATCCAATATTGAATACATTGAAACTTGCTATAGAGGAAGTGGTGTTAAACATCCAGATATGAGAGAAATATTAGATATTAAAATACCCATACCTCCAATCGAAACTCAAAATAAAATAGTAGAAATATTAGATAAATTTACTAATTATAAAGCAGAGCTTACAGCAGAGCTTACCTTTAGAAAAGAACAATATAAATATTATAGAGATAAATTGCTAAATGATATAAATAGAATAAGCAGTATAAATAAAATAGGTGATATATTTAATATTTTTAATGGAATGACTTCAGTATCAAAAAAATGACAAAATTCAGGTAATTGTCAATTTATTGATTATTTAAATGTTTTTAATAATTTAAGTGTAGATGTTAATAAATTATATTATGCTACAGTAAAATCACAAAAACAAAACACTTTATTTAAAGGTGATATTTTGTTTACTTCTTCATCTGAGACAATTGAAGAATGTGGTTTATCTTCTGTTATTGAAAATAATATTAATAATGGAATTTTTTTAGATGATCATTTATTTGGTTTAAGAATAAAGAAAGAATATTCAAGAATATTAAATCCAAGTTATTTAAAATATTATTTTAGAAGCAAATGATTTAGGTTGGAAATAAAAAAATCAATAAGAGGTATAACAAGATTTTATATAAAAAAAAGTTTGTTTGAAAATCTTCAAATACCTATTCCTCCAATTGAAGTTCAAAATAAAATAGTAAAAATATTAGATAAATTTAGTTCTTTAATTAATGATATTCAGAATGGACTCCCTAAAGAAATTGAATTAAGAAATAAACAATATGAATACTATAGAGATTTTCTATTAGATTTTGGAGTAAATGATGAATAATGAAGATGTTGAAAAAATAAAAAAACTGAATCTTAAAACAATTGATGAAATAATTAAATTTATTGTAAATAATCGTGATGAACTGGGTATTTATTTTTTTCTGGGTTCTGGTTTTGTGAATTATGTAAGTGATGATGATAAATCATGGAAAAAGATGGTAAACCAAAAATTTTATAACAAATTAGATATCAATTCATTTGCTGATTTAATATATATTGATTTTGATTATAAAAATAAAATAAAAAAAATTAATGAAAATCAAAAAAAATATAAAAACTATGGTTTAAGAGATCTATGAAACACTTTTTCATCTTTTAATTCAAGTACGCAAAAATTCAATAACAAATTAAAAATAATAACAACTAACCACTGTAATACAATTGAAAATTATTTTTTGTTAAGCAATATTTTTACTCTTAATGATTTAATTTTATTTGACAATAAAATACACAACTATTCAATTTTAAAAATGCATAATTTTTCTAATAATGAATTTATTTATAATGTTGAAAGTTATTGAAAATTTTTTAATGATAAGAATAACTATTATAAAACTTTATCCAATTTTTTTCATTCAGAATTTAATGAAAAAAATAATGTAATTTTCATTTTTGGTAGCAGTTACTCAGAATTACATATAAACACTTTATTTAGAAGTGTTATTTCAAGAGAAAATATTATAATTTGAATACGAGATTTAAGAGAAGTTTTAAATTTAGATAAATACTTAAATTTAAATAAAAGTATTCATGATCTTAAATCTATTCCAATAAACCAAATTGAAAAATTTCACAAAGAATATAAAAATAATAATCATTTAATTTTATTTTTTAATGAAGATAATGATAAACATCTTTCTGCCAACTCAATATTTAATCATATAATTGAGAAATGAAATAACGAATTAAAAAAAGTAATAAAATTTTTTGAATTTTTTACAATTAATTCTAATGGAAAGCTTAATTTAAAAAATATAGATAAAGAAATTTTAAAAGATTTTAATAATAAGAAAAAAAGCAAAATAAAAGAGTTAAATTCTAAATTAAAAAATAAAGATTATCTATATTTAGCATGTGTATTGGTTCATAATATATACAAGGACAAACAAATTCTAGAATGATATTTTAAAAATATTAAAAATACAATAAATACTCCGATTAATATCAATTGATTGATTGAAACACCTTCATTTAAATTAATTAATTTAGTTTCACACAAGAAATTAGTAAACAATATGATAAAATCAAATCTAGACATTTCGCAGTTCTCATCAGATTTATTTATTGATTTGATTTCAAAAATAAAAATATCTTGAAAAAATGAAAAAGAATGGAAATGAATTATTTATTTTTCATTTAATAAAATAATTCAAATAGAGAAAAAAGGATTTTATAGTTCTAAAAGTGCATTTTTTATTGAAATCGTAAATTTTAATGAATTTAAAAAAATGGAGATGATTGACAAAAATTATTTAAAATTTGTTGAAGAGCAAGTAATTAATTATAAAAAAAATCAATTATATATAGATAAAATTAAATTGTTATTTTATTTGTATGAGCTATCTATTTTAATACATAAAAAAATAGATATAGTCAATTTAATTTTCAATACTTTTAATACAAACATTAATAATTTTTTATCTGAAGTTAGTTTTTTTAATTATATTAATTCATTTGAAGAGAGAATTTTAAATATTACAATAAATTTATTTGAAATTTATTTTGAAGAACATAATGATATTCTATTGAATATTTTTAATAATAATTCAAATGATGTTTTATTAAATCTTTATATAATAATAAATCGTTCAAAAAGATTACAAAAATATTTAAAAAAATTTACAAATGAACAAAAGAAAGATTTTGATAAACTTCTTAAAGAAGCTCATATAGTAGATAATATTAATTTGCTAGATAAAAATTATAAGAATATTAGTCAAGATATAAAAAACGATAAATATGATAATGTTCTAAAACAAATATATGAAATATATAATAATTCAGAATCATTAAAAAAAGTGACATCTTTTGATTTTTTTCATTTTATAACAAATATTTTTAATGATATTGTATTGAAATTAAATAATAATTCACATATTGAAAAAACAACAGAAATTTTAAAAAAGTGTGATGATCTTATTTTGGAATATAATGAAAATTATGCAATTAAATCAGTTGAATATTTTAATTCTTATCATAAATCATTTGAAGAATTAAAATTAGAAGAAGTTATTGAAATAATAGATTATCTACAAGTTAAAAATTTTATTTGGTTTTCTAATACTTTCATTCATAATTTTATCTTTAATGGGAAATTAAACCCCTCATTTGATTTTTATTATATAACAAATAAAAATTTTGCATTTATATTGTTGATAGAAAAATTAAATATTAGAAAAATAAATATAGAACATTTTTTTGATAATGACGAAAATTATAATTTAATAAAAACATATTATGATATTGTAAATTTAAAAATAAATGACTGGAATGACGAAGAAACAATTTACTTAAAATACATATATGATGTTTACTTCAAGAAAAAAGATAGTGTGAAAAAAATAATTAAATATGAAAAATTTAATTCTAAATTTTTTTCATTTATAAAAAAATTTAAATTTGAAAATTCTTTTAATGAAAGAATAGTGTATCTTTTTATAAGTAATTGCATTGAATATAAAGAATATATTGAAGATTTTTTGAAAATATTTTTAAGTAATAACCATTTTGAATATATGGAAAATAAATATAATGATTATTTTTTAAATTTTTTAAAAATTTCATTTCAAAGAATGAATATAAATAACAAAGAAAAAGTGTACAAAATATTCCACTCTTATTTATACAAAAAAATAGAATACATAAAAACTTTTGTTTTGAGTTTTGATGAAATTAAAGACTCTTTGTTTTTTGCAAAAAAAATGAATGAATTATATAATGAAGAATATAGAGATACTTTGTCTTCTGTGAATGAAATTAAATATTTTTGTGATGCTATACTAAATATTTTTGAATTTATTAATAAAAATAACATTTCTGAATACATAATTAAAATTGGAAATATAATATTATCCATATTATCTATATATAAAATAAATACATTTAAAGAAAATATTGAATATGAGTTGTGAAATGAATTATATTCTTTGCTGTTTTTATTAGCAGAAAAAGGTGTCAAAAATCTAAAAGAAGAATATTTTTTAGAAGAAATCAATAAATTTATTAAAAACAATATTGATTATGATAGATAATAAAATTGTTAAATTAAAAAAAGAATTTATAATAAACTTTAATTAAAATTTAATTTTTATCCTCTAAATTTAATTCATACATAGATAAATATGTTTCTAGTAAATATATTGAAGCCTTGTTAAACAATTTTTTTGAATAAGGATCAATTAGAATATTTTTGATATTTTGAACGATATTTTTTTGTGTAGATATTATATTTTTTGATAATGTTTTTTTCATATTTTCTATATTAAATCTAAAACTATCATTATTTTTGAATGTTAGAACGTTTTCATTAATATATTCATCCAGATCAAATTCTAATAATTCATGAAGTCTTTTTAATTTCACATTTATTCCATATTTTTCTAGATATATCTTATTATCAAATCTTTGGAAATTATTGTCTTCATTCATTCACCTAATTTTTGGAGATAATATTTTTGTTTGTTCATATGTTCCAAATACATAATTAATATTTATATCTTTAAAAATGTAAGAGAATAATATAAATTCATTGTGTAAATAATTTAAAAAAATATTTTTTGATTCACTATAAAGGCAATTAATTGTTTTTTTAATTTTTGATATTTCTTCTTTATTTGTTAGTAATACATTATCATTTCTTCAAATGCTTATAAATATATCATCAATATTTAAAGTTTTTATTAAATGATTTATTGATTCTAAAATATTATTTTCAACTCGATTTCCAACTTTTAAAACAATATGAATAAATTTATTAGTATTGTTAAATTTTTCAAAATTTTTTATCAATTCATCGCAATATGTATCAATAATTTTTTTATATATACTCCCACTACCTATCATTGGAAATGGTATAGCAAATATGAATTTTGATGTTTTTTCAGTTGCAGATATTAATTTTATTCAATTTTGAATTGATCTTTTAATTTCTGAAATTGCTTCTTCATCTTTTTTTAGCAAAAATAAACTAACCAAGTTTTTTTTGATAGATATTTCCTCAATTAATCTAGAGTTAATTTCATTATTAAATCTATTAGTATTTTTTTTGGAAATTTCAACAGTAGATACATAATGAAAAAAATCAATATAAACATCAAAGTCATAGTTTTTAGATTTTAATAATTTTTTCATATATTCTTTTTTTAAATTACATGAACTTACAAAAAATCCATTGCAAATATCTGAAAAATTTTTTAAACTATTGTATGAATGGACATGATTTAAATTAATTAGATATTTTTGTTTTTTCATATATCATCTCCATAATTAATTTTTATTTCATCAATATTATTTCTTTCATTAAAACTTTTATTTATGTAACTTTTTAATCCAAATAAATATATTCAATTTATATTTAAATTTTTTGAATATTGTTTAATATCATCTAATTCAACATTATATAAATCATTATCTTTTATTAAATCTAATTGATCATTGAGCATTAAGTTTAATGCTTGATGATCAATCATTTTTTCTTCTTTTTCTGATTCAAATTTATGCTTTATTTCAATTTTATTGGTTTTTAAATGAACATAATGTAATAATTCATGAGTTAAAGTAATGATAAAACTATCAATTGTTTTATTCAAAGATTTATTAATAAAAATACAAAAATTGGAATTATTATTTTTACTCATCCCTCTAATATTCACATTGTCAAATAGAAATATATGAATTTTTTTATTTTTTAGTAATTTATTTAAAAATCTATTAAATGACAAATTATCATTAATTTCTTGGATATTATATAAGTATTCATTATAGAAATAATTATCTAAATCTCAATCTAAATTATCTTCATAGTCCACTAATTCTCTAATTATTTTTTCTGCTTTAATAATTGTAGTTTTAAGTTTCTTTTCATTTACATTATTGTGTTTTCTAAACATGAAATTAAAAATTTCAATATTTATATTATCAATATTACTTTCCTGTAAATTTTTTCATTCTAAATATTGAGCTTCAATACTTGATAAAATTCCCACTGAAAAACCTAATGCAGGACCAATTAAATAATCCATTTTTACCGTAAAAGGAGTTTTATTATTTAATAGCAATGATATTGTTTTTAAATTAATATTAGATCTTTCCGAAAGATCTTTAGCACTTCATTCTTTTTCTTCCATTGCCATTTTTATAAATTCACTTGCTGGATATTTTTTACTAATCATTATTTATTTCCTTATCTCTTAATTTTAATGATAGTCTTCAATGTAATTTTTAATTTCAATTTCAGTAACTTCATTTAAACTAAGTGTTTTTCTATCATTACCATAACAGGTTGTTCTATCTGTTTTAGATATTCCGAATGAATATTCATTTGATCTGTTTCCACTTAATTTATGGAATTTTCTTCATTTTCAAGGTTGTTGTGAAAGATGATAACCATTTTCGCATGCTTCTGCAAGTTGGACATACATACAAAAATATTTGAATTTAGTTCCAATTGCTGGATTTCTATTTGAATCTTTTTCAAATTTTTTATATTTTTTTACGTCATGAATTATTCTCATAAAATTATTTTATCATATTAATTACAAAAATGTAATTATTTTGATTAATAAAAAAATAATATAATTATACATATGTTTAACAATGAAAAAGAAATGGTTTATAGTTTAATATCATCTCTAAAGTCTAAATATGATAATTCTTATATAAATGAAGAAGTCAAAACTTCTTATTGAACTATAACTGATGTAGTTTTAAGTTATAAATCATTAAAATTTTCTTTTGAAGCAAAATTGAATAGTATTATTGATGTTTGAGTTCAAGCTTTAAGAAATAAGAAAATATATGATTATTCTTATGTTGTTTTGCCTTATAATAAAAAAAACATTATTATGAAAAAACATATTAATAATTTTAAAAAATATAATTTAGGTCTAATATTAATTAATAATAAAAATGAATTGGAATTTCTTAACAAAATAGAGGATATTTTGTAAACTATCATAGTATATAATGAAATATAATTTTTATGACTAATAAATCTACTTTAAAACAAATATCAAATACAAAAGAATGAACAGTTGTTGTAGAATGAATAAAATCTATAAGTAAGAATACATCATCATATCAATCTGAAGCACAACTAGAAAAAGAATTTATTACTCAATTACAAAAGCAAGGATATGAGTATATTGATTTATCAAAAACAGATAATAAAGATCATGAAGAATGATTAATTAATAATTTAAGAACTCAAACTCAAAAATTAAATAATACACAATTTAGTGATAGAGAATGAAAAGAATTATTTAATACTTATATTGCAAATGATAGTGATAATGTAGAAGATGCTTCTAAAAAAATTCAAAAAGATGATTATATATACTCATTAAAAAGAGATAATGGTAGTGAGATAAACGTTTATTTAATAAATAAAAAAGATATTCATAAAAACTCATTACAAGTTATTAATCAATATACTAATAATTCTGGCAAATATGAAAATCGATATGATGTAACTATATTAGTTAATGGATTGCCTTTAATTCAAGTTGAATTAAAAAGAAGAGGAATTGCTTTAAAAGAAGCTTTCAATCAAATTAATCGTTATAAGAATGAATCATATAATTTTAGTTTATTTAAATACATTCAAATATTCGTAATTAGCAATGGAACAAGTACTAAGTATTATTCAAATACAGTAAGATATTTACATATAAAAGAATTAAGCAATCAAGATGTTAAATCCAAAACATCTAATAGCTTTTCTTTTACAAATTATTGATCTGATTCTAAAAATCAATTAATTGAAGATTTGATTAGTTTTACTCAAACCTTTTTTGCTAAACACACAATATTAAACATATTAACAAAATATTGTGTATTTACTTCTGAAAAACATTTGCTTGTAATGAGGCCATATCAAATAGTAGCTACTGAAAAGATAATTAATAGAATAGAAATATCTAATAATTATCAAGATAAATTAGGAACACCAAGTGCTGGTGGTTATATTTGACATTCAACAGGAAGTGGTAAAACTTTAACATCTTTTAAAACAGCACAATTAGTAAGAGATTTAGATTACGTTGATAAAGTGTTGTTTGTAGTAGATCGTAAAGATTTGGATTATCAAACAATGAAGGAATACAATAAATTTGAAAAAAATGCAGCTAATTCTAATAGTTCCACAAAAATATTGCAAGAACAACTAGAAAATTCCAATTCTAAAATACTAATTACCACTATTCAAAAACTTTCTATTTTTATTGACAAAAATCCTAAACATGAAATCTATAAAAAACATATTGTAATAATTTTTGATGAATGTCATCGTTCTCAATTTGGAGATATGCACGCATCTATAATCAAGCATTTTAAAAAATATAATATTTTTGGTTTTACAGGAACACCAATTTTTGCCAAAAATGCTATTTTAGCCACATCAAACCCAAAACAAATTGCCAAGGAATTTTCTAATAAAAAAAATGTTGGCAAAACAACTGAACAATTATTTGGAGATAGACTACACACATATAATATCTTAGATGCTATTAAAGATAAAAATGTTCTACCATTTAAATATGATGAAATAAAAACATTTTTTGCAAAAGAAAACATAAAAGATGAAAAAGTAAGAGCAATTAACACAGATAATGTTTGATCAACTTCATCTAGAATAAAAAACGTAACATCTTATATTTTGGATAATTTTGACTCATATACATATCGAGATAAAGCATATTCATTTAATAAATTAAGCAATATTTCATTAATTGCCAATGATAAAAAGAATAAATTGAAGCAAGAAATGTCGAAAATTAATTTAAAAGGATTTAATGCAATGTTTGCTGTATCTGATATTGATTTAGCAAAGCTTTACTATTCTGAATTCAAAAAACAATTAAAAGAAAGAAATAATAAAGATTTTAAAATTGCTCTTATCTATTCATATAATCCAAATGAAAAACTAAAAGATTATGACGAAGAATTTATTATGGATGAAAACAATGAAAATACTGAAAAATTAGATCAATCTTCTAGAGAATTTCTAGATAGTGCCATTAATGATTATAATGAAATGTTTGGTGTTTCTTATAGTTCTTCAAGTGAAAATTTTCAATCTTATTATAAAGACGTATCATTAAGAACTAAAAATAAAGAAATTGATTTATTAATTGTAGTTAACATGTTTTTAACAGGTTTTGATGCACCAACATTAAATACTTTGTTTATTGATAAATGAGTTAGAATGCATGGATTAATTCAAGCTTTTTCAAGAACAAATAGAATCTTAAATGATGTTAAACATCATGGTAATATTGTAAGTTTTAGACCTCTAATAGATGATTTCAATGATGCTATTAAACTCTTTAGTGATGAAAAAGCATCTGGTATTATTGTTATTCGTCCTTTCAAAGATTACTATGAAGGTTATACAAATGATGCTGGAATATTTGAACCTGGTTATAAGCAACTTGTTCATAATTTATTAATTAAATATCCAATTGATTTAAATGTAAGAGATTTATCTATTCAAAACAAAAAAGATTTTATAAAACTATTTGGTAGAATACTTCAGATTCGAAATATTTTACTTTCTTATGTTGATGAATTTAAATCAAATGAAATAAGAATATTAAATGAAGCTCAATTACAAGACTATTTAAGTAGATATCAGGATTTTTATGAAGAATTAAAAGAAGAATCAAGATCAGATAAAAAAGATATTATTGATGATCTTGTGTTTGAAATTGAACTTGTTAAACAAATAGATACAAATATTGATTATATTTTAGATTTAATCATGAAATCAAAAACACCATATCAAGATAAAGAGTTATTAACAAGTATTAGCAAAATAGTAGATTCAAGTTTTGAACTTAGATCTAAGAAAGAATTAATAATTAATTTTTTAAATGGTTTATATAATCAAAAGACAAGCTTTGAAGATATAACTCAATTAGCAGATGAGTTCAAAAAATACATTCAAGAAGAATATTCTAAAGAATTAAATAATGTTATTAAAGAATTTAATTTAAATAAAGAAGAAACATTTAAATTTATGGACAATTCATTTGGACAGGGAGAATTAAAAATATTTGGAACAGCAATTAATAATATATTGCCACCTTTATCTAGATTTAGTAAAAACCAAAATAGAACTAAAATAAAAAATGATGTTATAAATAATTTAGAAGTGATATTTGATAGGTATTTCAATATTTAGTTTTAAAAATTAGTATTAATTTTTTATATGATAACAAACAAAATTACAACTATAAGCTATAATTTATTGATATAAAGTATTAATAATATCCACCTATTCCAGAGTTTTTATTATAACCATTTGAATAAGAATTAAATTCTTTTATTAAAATTTTTTCTGTTATATTAAGTTCATATTCAGCACATTTAACAATAAATATAATAAATTTATCTCCATATTTTAAATCAGCATAAACATCACCATTTCCTTTGGCATTCAAGTGTTGATTGATTCTTTTTAGAACATTTTTTGATTGACCAACATAATAAATATTTTTTGTTTGATTTAAAAAGACATAACAACCAGATTGATCAATGTACTTATCTTAATTTTATTATTTTTTAGATTTTTATACATATCAACAAATTCTAAGGGTGTGAATTCTTATCTATTATTAAGTTTATTTAAAGCTTGATTTTTAGCTTCATTTTTTTTGATAAAAATATAGAAATAATACAAAATAACACAATATAGAACTAAATAAAAAATTTTTTAAATATTTAAAAAAGAATTTTAAATAAATCTAAACTAACTATATAAAAAATTTTTTTAAAAATAATGTTCAATTTTTGATTATTAAATTCTTAATTCTTGATATTTATCAATTTTATGTTAAGTTTTTTGTATACATGATAAATGTAGTTATTGCATCTTAATGAAAAGATTAATTTGCAATGATTTATTTAACATTTTAGTAATATTGTTTTATGAGTAAAAATAATAAAAAAGAAAAGTTTTTATATTTTATTTCATCAATTTTGGATATCAAAAAACTTGAAAAATATTGAAATAATAGTTTAAACATTATAAATAAAAATAAAAATTGAAAACATTTCATGCAATGTAATTTATTTTGAGATGATGTAAAAAAAGAAATTATTAATACTTATAAATTTGAAAACATTTTACAGCATAATTCTTTGTTTGCATATGATGATTTTTATAATTTTTTCATTTATAAACAACATAAATTATATGATGAAAAAATCTTACATGTTACTCTTATCTCTCCAATCTCTTGATTGTTTATCAATTCATTTTATCTAAAATTTTTAGATGAATTTAATGATGAAAATTTAAAAAATGAAGCAATACACACATTTTATCCAAATATGAATATTGAAGAAGAATATTTATATTCATGAAAACAATTCAAAGATTGTTTGAAAATGTTTATCAATAAAAAATTTTTGAAAATAGACATAAAAAATTTTTATAGCAATATTAATATTGATTATTTTATTTACTTTTGTTATCAAAATTATGAATATGTAAAAAATAATTACATGGATTTCATGTGAATTTTTAATTTAATATCATATTATAGTGAAAATGATTCATTCCCATTTTTAGAAAATTGTCCATTTTTATCATTTTGTTCCTCAAAGTTGTTTTTAAGAAAAAAATTAATAGATTTTATAGATAAATTCAAATATAAAAATTTTATTGAAAAAATAATCCATTATGTTGATGATATATTTGTTATATTCAATGATGAATGAAATGATAATGAAATAAACGATTTTTATTATACTCTGGTTAATATCTTCAATGAAAATACAATGAACATTAACTATTCAAAGACAAAATACGGTATTTTAACAATAGAAGATATTGAAAAAAATATTTACTCAATAGAAATTATAAAAACGGATTCGCCATCAGATAATGATAAAAAGATAACATATCATGAATTAAATGAATACTTAACTTTATTCAATGAATATTTACAAAATAACAAAAATAAATTATTTTCTTTTTTTGATGTAGAAAGATCTATTAATTGTCCTAGAAAATTAAAAGATTTTGTGTTTTTAGACAAAAAAAATATTTTAGGAGATATTAATTCATTAACTTTTTTTGAAAATATAAATTCTAAAGAATTAATAGAAATGATTAATTATATGCCAAAATACTTTATTTACATATTTGATAAATTTTTGGCCAACTATAATAGCAATAACAATCCATTTAAATTAATAGTCAAGGAATGAGAGAACCTGTCAGCAGAAATATGAATATATTATTCAATGCTAAAAACTTTTAAAAAAATAGAAAAAAATACAAGTGAAATACATATATCAAGAAACAATTTTAATAGTTTGCTAAAACTTAAAGATTCATCATGAATAAATGGAATAAAAACTAAAAATAATAGTGAAATTCAAAACATGTTTTTTCAATCTTACTATCTATATAAAAAATCCAATAAATACAAGTACTTAATAATGTTTATATCTTCCTGTTCTGTTGTTATTGAAATGCTTAATAAAATTAGAAAAAAAATATGTAAATGTAAAAGAAAAAAATGTAAAAAAAATGTTTATATGTGTGAAAATTTTATGGTAATTGAAAAAAGCGAAAAAACCATATGCAATAAAATTAAAAAGTATAGGGATAACAATTCACTAATTCATACCAACTTCGAATCAAAAGAAGTAACTATTAATATTGATTTAAATATAGATGAAACATTTAGTACAATTAAAAAAATTCTTTTTTACATTTTAGAGCAATAACTTAGAATCATAAAAATTAAAAAGTTATTAATATAAATAATGTTTACTCCATTATATTTTTTTATATAGCTATATAATTTGTTGTAATAAAAAGTTCTTTGGCAATTGAATGCTACTAATAATAGTTTTGTCTATTTACTTTTTTATTAAAGGAATAAATATGCAAAAAACTATTAATTACAATAATTTTTGATATTTATAGTTGAAAATTTGATAGATCTTGAGAAGAATGTGAAATTTGTATTAATAAAATAAATGAAATTTTTGCTTTAGATATATAAACGTTTCTTTTTGTAATACTTATAATAAAAAATATGATTTTGATTCATTAATTATTACAACAAGAGGCACAATAACATCTCACATAGTTCCAAAAAACAATAAATTCTATGCTACAAATAAGATATTAATTTATAAAGGGTGTGGAATAGATTGTTTTGATATTTATTTTAAAAGAAATTTTAAAAAATTTATAAATGGAACAGCTATTCCAATGATAACCAAACAGATTTGCAGGAAATAAAATTTTTTTATTTAAAAGAGGCTGAAATATTATTATCCAAAATTAATTCTCTAGATTTTGTATATAAAAAATTAGTAAATAAAATAAATTGCATAATTAAACTTCTTATTGAACTATTTATGATATAAATAAAATATTGAAATCATTTTTTAAAAAAATGATGAAGTAAAATTATGTTAGAAAAAATTGTTTCTAGAATTACTGCTACAGGCGAATTGACTTTAGGGAACTATATTTGTTCTATTAAAAATATGATTAAGCTTCAAAATGATTATGAGCAATATATTTTTGTAGCTGATCTTCATGCTCTTACAACATATATTGATCCTAAAGAATTAATAGAGAATAAAAAAATATTTTTGCTCTCTATCTAGCTTGTGGTTTAGATCCGCAAAAAACTACTTTGTTTTTTCAATCAGATGTGCCAGCTCATAGTGAATTGAATTGAATTGAATTATAACCACTATTGCTAATATGGGCGAATTATCAAGAATGACACAATTTAAAGATAAATCACAAAACATTGTCAAACAAGATTATAAAAAATAAATTGATAAAATGAAAAATTCTCACAAAATTAAGACATAAAAATGAGAAATTCTCACAAAATTAAGACTTAAATAACAAAAATAACATAATTTAGTTATGTTAAAGAAAAAAATATTGGATAAATTAATAAAATAAAAAACAAATAAAGAAAAAAATTCTTATTATAGAATGAGACTATAAAGCAAGCAAGATCTTTATTGTTAATTATTTAGGACAAAATTACTATAAATAATTTATTTATTAGTATAGTAAAAATTGTTATTTACATAATTGTTTATATGAGTGCAAACCAAATCACAATTATAATTCATAATTTTAATATGTGAGATGTTAATAATATCCATCAATTCCATAATTTTTATTATTTTAATATAATTAAATTATGATTCAAAAAGAAGAATACATTGAAGATTTAATTTGTGAAGCTTTAAAAGAAATAGGTTATATTGAGTATAAAACTTCATTTAATATTGGAGATTTAACACAAGTTATTGATTTTAATTTGCTTAAAGAAAGTTTGATAAAAATAAATAGAGATTTAGATATTGAATATATAAATGAGGCAATAAATAAAATAAAAAAAATAAATTTAGATTTTATAGAAGGTAATATTCAAACTTTAGATTGATTAAAAAATGGTATTGATATTAAAATTGATAAAATCTCTAATCGATTCATTCCAATATTATTAGTAGATTATATAAATATAGAAAATAATTCATTTAGATTTATTCGTCAAATGGAAATTTCTTCAGGGAATTGTATAAGAAGACCAGATATTATTATTTATTTAAATGGGTTACCAATATCTATAATAGAAGTAAAATCTCCTGAAGCAAAAGAAAATTTAAATGATGCATATAATCAAATAAAACATTATACAGAATTTAAACCAAGCTTAATGTATTGAAATGTTTTGTCAATGGTTTCTAATGCTTATAATACTAGATATGGAGCAATATCATCAAATTATAATCATTGGTGATCGTGAAAAAAAGTTAAAAATGAAATTGAACAAGATATTGATGATAAAGAAGATTCTGAAGGAGCAATGAACAATTATCATAAAAATATCGTTGGGCTTTATGATAAAGAGATATTTTTAAATATTCTTAAGAATTATATTTTTTATGCAATATCAGATAAATATACTAAATACATTCCAACATACTATCAATATAGTGCTGTAGAAAATGCTTTGAGATCGTTAGAAACATCAAAGGATAATAAAGGTGGAGTTGTTTGGCATACTCAAGGTTCAGGAAAATCGGTTACAATGTTATTCTTAACTTCAAGAATTAAGTCACATTTTAAAGAAAAAAATTACAAAATAATTTTAATTACAGATAGAAACAAATTAGATGATCAATTATATACTAGATTTTGCCAAGCTGAAAAGCATTATTTATATGTTAAGCCCAGATTGATATCTTCTAGAAATGATTTAAAAAATGTTTTATCAGATGATGATGATTTTGGTATTTATATGACAACTATTCAAAAATTTACAAAATCTGATGAACCATTATCCAATAAAGATAACATTATTATTATTGCAGATGAAGCGCATCGTTCACATAATAACATTGAAACAGATTATGAAATTAATAAAGAAACTGAAGAAATTGTAGAAAAAGAAGGATATGCAAAATATATGAGATATGCATTTCCTAAAGCTAAATTTATAGGATTTACCGGAACTCCGTTAATGGGTAATAAAAAAACAATAGAAATATTTGGAGATTACATTGATAAATATACAATGTCTCAGGCAGTTCTCGATGGATCTACTGTTCCAATTTTTTATGAAAAAAGAAAAATTGAAATTTTATTAGATAAAATAAAATCTTCAGATTTAGACAAAATATTAAATGAAGAAAAAGAAATGGAAGAATCAGAATATATTAATAATGCACAATATAATCATATAAGAAAAAAATTGATTAATATTTCAAATATATTATCTGATCCAGATATTATAGAAAAGGTAGTGTTAGATTTTTGGGAACACTATGATAATAGAAAAAGAGCTTTACATGGTAAAGCAATGTTTGTTGCATTTAATAGAAACATTGCTTATTTAATTTATAAAGAAATGATTAAACAAAGACCTAATTATGAAGATAAAATTAAATTGATTATTACAAAATCCAATAAAGATAGTGGTGAATTATTAAATTTAATTCCTTCTGATGATGAAAAAGCAAATTTGGCAATTGAATTTAAAAAAGACAATTCAAATTTTAATATCGCAATTGTTGTGGATATGTGATTGACAGGATTTGATGTTCCTGACTTAGATACTTTATATTTATTTAAAGTTATTAAATGACATAATTTAATGCAAACAATTGCTAGAGTAAATAGAACATACAAAGGTAAAGATAGTGGATTAGTTGTTGATTATATAGGTATATGAAAAAATATATCAGAAGCTTTGAAACAATATGCAGGAAAAAATGAAGATACATATAATACCGAAAAAGTAAAAATTACTCTTTTAGATCTATGTTTAAAAATAAGAAAAAAATATTTTGAAAAAAATAACATAATACAAGAATGAATTTCTTTAGATAATAAAAATAAATTTAATAAGTTAATTGATGGGGTTAATATTATTGAGTCTTTAGACTCTAAAAATAAAGATATGTTTTTTGCTTTAGTTTCAAAAATATCAAGATCTTACAAATTGTGTTCTACAATTTTAGAACCACAACAAAAGTTAGAAGCTCAATTATATATTTTGATAAGAAATTTTATAAGAAATACAAAAGTTGAAGAAGCAATTGATGTAGAAGAAATGATCAAGAAACTTCAATTAAAAATGAATGAAATTATAAAAACAGGGGATGTTGAAGTTAATAAAGTTTTACTTGATGGTAAAAGAGATCTTTCTTATATTTATCATCTTTTAGAACAAGAGTTAAAAATAATTCAAAATAATAAAAAAGTTGATAATTTAAAAATTATTTCATTAGAAAATCAAATAAAAGAACAAATTAATTTATTTAGAAAAACAAATCCTTTAAAAGCTAATAGCTTATCAGCAGATTTAAAAAAATTGATAGATAAATATTCATATGATAAAAATGTCGAAGAATATTTAGAAGGAATTATGAAATTTGCAAAAATTATGATTGATCAGAATAACATGGCTATGGAATCTGGTATTGAAGATGAAAGGGTTTTATCTTTTTATAATATAATAGCTGATGATAAATTTAAAATAAGAAATCAGAATTCTGAAATTTTAAAAGAAATTACAATGAATATAATTAATATTATAAAAAAGGATTACACCCCTCAATGATATAATAATGTAAAGCTAAGAGATAAAATTAATTCAAATATTAAAAAAATGTTGCATACTAAATACAATTATCCTCCAGAAAATGCTCAAGAAGTATCTAAAATTATGATTGATGAAATAAATAAAGTTGTTAAAATCAATCCAGAATATTTTATAAACAAAAAGGAATATTATGAATAACAATAAAATAACTATTAAAGATCTAGAAACTAAATTATGAAAAACTGCAGATACATTAAGAGGAAATTTATCTGCTGAGGATTATATGCATGTTGTTTTGGGTATATTAACTCTTAAATTTATTAATGACAAAAATGAAATAGCTATCCAAAAATTAATAAAAGATGGATTATCTTTAGATATGATAGATAAAAGTGATTTAAATGCTGAAGATGCTTTTGTGGTGCCTGAAGAATCTAAATGATCAAATATACTTAAAAAAGTTGGAACTAGTGAAATAGGTTTTGCTTTAGATGAAGCTATATTTAAATTAGGGGAAGCTAATCCAGAATTAAAAGGAATCTTTAATGCTTCATATAATGATTCAGTTATTGATAAAACAAGATTAGGAGAAGTTGTAAAAATTTTTCAATCAGATAATTTAGGTGAACATGGTGAAGATATATTAGGAAGAATCTATGAATACTTTTTAGGTAATTTCTTTTTAAAAAGAGGTCAAAAAGGAGGGGAATTTTATACTCCTAGATCTATTGTTAGATTAATTACATTATTTATAGAACCTACAAAAGGAAAAATATATGATCCTTGTTGTGGAACAGCAGGAATGTTAGTTCAAGCAAAACAATTTATTGAAGAAAAGAAAATTGATGCTAATAGTATTACTGTTTATGGTCAAGAATTTAATAATACTACTTGAAAATTAGCTAAACTTAATCTTTTATTAAATGGTTTAAGCATTATTAACAGAAATGAATTAGGAGAAGAAATAGGTGCTTTAGGTGAAATTGCTTCAGATACTTTTAGTAACGATCAACATAAAGGTGAAGTATTTGATTTTGTAATGGCTAATCCTCCATTTAATCAAAAAGTATGATGAAACAATACTTTAGAAGGAGATCCTAGATGAAAATATGGAACACCTCCTAAATCAAATGCTAATTTTGCATGACTACAACATATTTTGTACAAGCTATCAACTAATGGTAAAGCAGGAGTTGTTCTAGCCAATGGA
Source organism: Metamycoplasma sualvi (assembly GCF_045276925.1). Classification (GTDB taxonomy): domain Bacteria; phylum Bacillota_I; class Bacilli_A; order Mycoplasmatales; family Metamycoplasmataceae; genus UBA710. Next base: position 575,094 of record NZ_CP174167.1, on the reverse strand, counting down.
TCTTTAACATCTACAACAAATGGTGAAGATAAAATAAGAGAACAAATAATAAAAGCAGATAAAATATCTTGCATTGTTTCTTTGCCAGATAAATTATTCTTTACAACAGGAATTTCAGCATCTATTTGATTTTTTGATAATAATAAACAAAATAAAGAAAAGGTTTTAATGATAGATGCATCAGAATTGGGGCAACTTGTTGAAGGAAGTAAAAAAAATAAAGAATTAAAAAATGAAGATTTAAATAAATTGGCTGATATTTATAAAAAATTTAATAATAAAGAAGAAATAGATATTCCAGGATTGGCTAAATCAGTAGGTTTAAAAGAATTAGAAGAAAATAATTTTTTATTATCTCCAGGTAGATATATAACAATTAATGAACAAGATAAAAAAGACCCAGAAGAAATTAAAAAAGAATTAAATATAGCAATAAATGAATTATTGAAATTAATGGAAGAATCTAAAGATTTAGAACTTGAAGTTAAAGAAGCAATTAAAAAGATAAATATTGATTAGATAAAATATGAAAAAAATTATCTATTATGTTACAAGTAGCGAAAAAGAAAAAGCCCAATCTTATTTTGAGAATGAATTTAAAAATTCATGTTTATTTTTAAGTGATAAGAAATTCTATTTTTACTCTAAAATATATCAAACTTGTGAAGAAATACATGTAACATTTAGGTGTGTTAATTTTAATGAAGAATTAGCAAAGTCATTAAAAGAAATTCTTGACTATTCTCACAATCAAGCAATGAAAATTTCAGATGAACCTATAGAAAAATTTAAATCAACTTCAATATATTCTGAAATATATACAACAGTAAATAAATATTCATATTTAGATTCTGAACTAAATAATGATGAAACAATATTTAAATTTATTGCAGAATTATTTTATAAATATTTAATGGGTCACTATTTGAAAAATGGCAACAAAAGATTGAGTTTAATGTTTTTGATTAATTTATCTTGATTTTTTGGTTATTATTTAAAATTTACTAAAAATCCACGCAATTATGCTAAATATAAATCCCAATTAGAAGAGTGGGTAGAAAAATTTCAAACAACAAATAATAAAGAAAATGATACAATGAATTATAAAATAAAAGAAATTGAAAAATGAATTAAAAGCCATGTTGTAATAGCTTTAAATTGGAGGTAGATTATGATAAAACAAGAAAAAAAATATAAATACCCTTCAAAAAAAGATATCATACGCATGTGTGATGAAGCATTAAATCAAGATAATAGAGAAGATATTATTAGAGAAATAAAATATTTAAAAAATAAATAATTTTGATTAATTTAAACTATATAAAGATTAATCAAATGAGAAATGATATTATCTATTTTTTTGATAATAATGTTATGTTTAGATATAAGATGCAGGATAGAATTTAAATGATAATTATTTTTAGGTAATTTAATTTTAATTTTCTTAAGACCATTAATCGTAATTCCTTCCATTAATGTTCCTGAACTATTATTGTTTTTTTGTTTAATAAAATCATCTGAATTTAAAAATCCAAATAAATATCAGTCTAGATCATCTGATGAAATATTATAGAATCCTGTTGAATATACATAATTTAAATATTTTTTATCATATATAGGAAATAATTTATTTGAACCAATAAGTTTACTAAAAATTAAAGAATTTTCTCTAGGTGTTAAATTTGCTCTAGATGGTTTTTTGTCTTTTTGTATAGTTTTTATATTATTTATTAAGGAAAAGTTTTCATCTATATTGCTAGTTTCTATGTATGAAATTTGATTTTGATATTTTTTATTATATAAACTAGCAAATGACAAAATATCTTTTTCATTTTTTGAAGAATTTAATAAATACAAATCATTTAATAGTTTAATAATTAAATTTTTCCTGTTTAATAAGTGTACTTTTAATTTTTCAAAAGGTTCAATAATGTTTATTAAGTTATTTCATGATTTTTTAAAATTATCTAAATTTGATATATCTATAACTTTATTGTATTTTAGAAACAAGTCTTCTTTAGGTTCAATAATGTTTATTATTTCTTGTTGTTCATCTAAATCAGGAAGTTTAATTGAATAATTTCCTAATATTTTCATATTAGCTTTTTTTAATACGCTACCTACACCTAATGAATAAATGTATTTCTTGTTTTTAATAAAATAATAATGCAAATATTTGTTTAAAAAAACATTATTTTTTTTACATATTTTATAAAATGCAGTTGAAAAAAAACATTCTTCTTCAACTATAAAACTTTCTCCTATTGAACAACTTCAACACAATAACAAATCACCAATATTGCATTTTTCTTTTCTATTTGTTGTAATCTGATCACAATATTTGTAAATAATTTGATTATTATTAGTGTTACCTAATTTGACAAAGGGAATTTCTCCATTAATTTCATCTTTTAATGGATCAATACCAGTTTGAAAATAGCATATATCTTTTAATAAATATTCCTTAATTGCCATTAAGTATTAAACTTAAAGTTAATTTAATTAATAATTAAATTAAATATATTAAGAAGTTCTCAAATTTAATTATTAAATTACTTTTATAATAAGAAAGGTTTAAAGCAAAAATTTATATATAATAATTAAATATAGTTTAAAAAGAGGTTAAATAATGGCAATTAAGGAATATAAACTTCAAGAAATTGGAAAATTTCAAAATTATGAAATTGTTTTTTCTAAATACCATGTAAGTACTGATAATATGGAAGCACATAAAATGCCAAATTTTTATCCAAAATCAGGAAATTATTTTCCTAAAAATAGTATTCTTATGTCTAATATTAGACCTTATTTTAATAAAGTTTGATATTCTGATAGAGAAGGTTCTAAATCACCAAATGTTTTGTGTTTTATAGTTGAAAATAAAAATGCAATGTCTAAATACATATATTATTTAATTCGTGGCACTAAATTTAATAACTTTTGATCCAAAACATCTAAAGGTACAACAATGCCTGTAGGAGATAAAAATGCATTATTAAATTATAAATTTAAACTCCCTAATTTAGAAGATCAACAAGAAATAATAAACATTATTGAACCTTTTGAAAGATTGAAAATTTATATTAGTAATTTCATAGATAAGATAGAAATATTATTTTTAAAAATAGGAGAAACATCTAAAATATTAGGAAAAATGAAAGATTTTAATATTAAATTTGAAAAAGGAATGAATATAAACTCAAAATTTATTTCTAACCAAAAATCTAACATTTTATTTATAAATGTATCTGCTATAAATAATAAATTTAATAAATGATTAATAAATAATGATATTAAAGAGAATGTAGAATATGGAGATATTATATTAAGTTTAGATGGAACAATAGGAATTGTAAATAATTTTTTAAAAGGATTTAATGGTTATGGATATAAAATAAGTTCTAAAAATATTGATAATTCAATAATATATTGTTCTTTAATCGATAGAAGAAATAAACAAATAATGATAGACAATTCAACAGGTTCAGTAATAAAACATTCTTTAAATTCAAAAAATGAATTAGTTTTGTTAGATATAAAAAAAGAAGAAATAAATAAATTGTTTGAATTACAAATTACATATAAGAAATGATTAATTTATTTGAATAAAATTATTAAAAAATTAATTGAAATCTATATATATTAGAATAAATTAATTTATCATTTTTTTAATAATTAAATCAATTATTAAATTTATATTAAAAACTATTTTTTCACAAATAAAAATATATTTTAGTATTGCCAATCTTATATTATTTATTTCTTTATTTAATGATATTTTTATATTTGAAATAGTTGATAATGTTAAGAATTTGATGACAGAACCTTTAGAATTACTTTCAAAAAATTTTTTATTTTTTACTAAACTAAAATATATATTGCCTATAAAATCTTTGCATTGAATTACATATGTTCTTTGATATGCATCAAACTTTCCATTAAAATAGATAACATTACCAATATCCCCATTTCCTGCTAAAAGTAAAGATTCACAATCAAAAGAAAAAGAATTGCAAAATTGAATTTTATTTATTGAACAAGAGAAAAATCTATATTTACCATTTTGAATTGCATAATTAGCATTTCTTTTGCCAGTTGCGATTTTAGCTCAGTTACTCAAAATATCTATTTCTGTTGATTGTTTATCATGATTATGCAAAATATCTTTCAAATATTTTATTTTAATGTTAAATTTTTCTTTTAATCTTTCGAAAGGTTCAATAATGTTTATTATTTGTTGTTGAGTCTCAATGGGAATTATTTTTATTTTTATATTTTTTAATTCATTTAAGGTCATATTGCATCTTGTTGTGTAAGGAATTGATGATCTTTGTTTTTGTATGATTGGATTAAAATTAAATAAAATGTTAATCATTTGGGGTTTATTAAATTAATATCAATTACATTGATTATTTTGCAAAATCCATTTACAACAAAAGGTTTACTAGTATCTATATATATTGATTGAAAAACATCATAATTTGTTTCACTGGATCAAGTTGCAACAATTGATCCCTTTCTAGATTTATAAAATTTCTTAATATCTTTTTCAAATATATTTATCTTGGGCAATTTATTATATTTAAAATCTGATAATGTATTTTTATCATAAACGTTTTTATAATCTAAAAAATAAAAAATACCATTTATTTTGTAATTCTTAGGCAACTTAGTTATTCCATTTTCTGTAGTAATAATATCTATCAAATTTACTTCATTATTTGAATTAATTGCCATTAATGCCAATAATGGCAATTAAGGAATATATTTTAGAGGATATTTTTTCATCCAAACCTGAATATGGTTGTAATTTACCTAGTAGAGATAAAGGTGATATTAAATACTTAACACAATCTGAATTGGATTGTGATTATAAAAAAATTAATAGATGACTGATTATGTCTTCTTCAATAAAAAAATTTGCCTTAAAAAAAGGAGATTTTCTAATGTCAAGGGCAGGAACCATAAAATCTTATTATCATAGCATTGATGAACCCTTAATTTTTGCTGGATATTTGGTTAGATATAATTTTAATAAATCTATTTTACTACACAAATATTTGTATTATTGAACAAAGTCAACTATTGGCTTAAAAACAATTGATAATTTATCAAAAACAGGCACAACTATGCCTAAATTAAATCCTCCCATATTTAAAAAGATCAAAATTAAATTACCAAATATCAAAATTCAACAACAAATAATAAACATTATTGAACCTTTTGAAAGATTAAAAAATAAAATTAACAATATTATGGAATATTTGAAAATGATTACATTAATTCAAATAAATAATTTTAATTTGCCTACAGACACTTCTTTAAAAATTTTTAATAATATACAAGGATATTCTTTTAAATCTTCAGATTTTAAAAATAAGGGACAATATAAAATATTTAAAATATCAAATATTTTAAATAATAATGAAAAAAATTTTTCATATACTGACAACATTGTTTTAAAACATTTATTAAAGTGTGGAGATGTTGTGACAGGTTTATCTGGAACAATAGGAACAAGCTGTGTTATTTATGAAAACAATATGTATATATTAAACCAAAGATTATTAGCAATTAATTCAAATATTCCTTTATTAATCAAAATGTTGATTGAAAAAAATAAAAAAATTTTAGAACAAAGTTCAACAGGATCAGTACAAAAGAATATTACTAAAAATGATATTTTAAATATAAAGTTAAATTCAAAATTAATCAATAAATTTAATGAATTAATTTCAAAATTATACATATTAAATCTAAAAATCTCTAATGTTATAGATGTTATAATTAACAACTTAGTGAATTTGTACATTATTTAATAATTTGTTAATATTAAAAAATATTTATATAGAACATTTGAAATGTAAAGTTACCAATTTGAATACCAATATTTTCCTTGTATTACATAAGTGTATCATTTATCAAAGTTTAAATATTGGATGAGTGTCTTTACTTTCAAGCAATTTAAAATAATTTTGAAGTTCTTCTTTAGTAACTATAATTCCTAATTTGTATTTACTAGCATTTTGTAAATAAGTTTCTGCATTAATTATAAGAGAGATAAGATCACAATCATCTTGAGTTAAATTTTTGAAAGATTTGCCTTTTGGAATAAATTTTCTTATTTGCTTGTGTTTTTGTTCAATGGTTCCTTTTTGCCATGAAGAATATGGATTAGTAGAAAATCATGGAATATTTAATTTAACTAGGTCATAATTTTCAGTTCCATTATCTGAAGTTATGGATTTAATTTTTTTGTTCATATTTTTAATGTTATTTTTTACTGCTTTTAAAAATTCATTACTTTGTTTATTTTCATAAATAGTTATGGATAGTCTTCTAGATTTTCGATCAATCATTGTAGAAAGATACTTAGTATCAGTTTTAGTTCCTTCTACTGTATCTACTTCAACATCACCATATCTAATTCTTTTATTGATAATTTCATCTCTTTGATAAATGGAAGTGGCAATGATTTTTTTGCCTATTTTATGGGGTTTTTTATAGTATTTTCCATATTTTAAGTATGGAAATATTCTTAATGTGACTCCATAAATTTTATTTTGCCTAATTAAGTGATATAAATGCTTTGGAGAATAATATAATCCTAATTTTTCTTTGATTATCTTTGATAAAGTTTTAGCAGAAGTTTTGTTACCTGTTGCTTTAGCTACTGTTCTTATCAATTTAGCGACTACTAAGTATTTAGATAAACAATTTTGTTGTTTTGCTATTTCTAATTTTTTTCTCTTATTATTTAATCTATTAAGATAAATATTTGAATCATAATAATATAGCTTAAAAGAATAATCTTTTATTTTTTTATAACAATAAGTTTTAGTTTTAAAAAGCATTTTTCTAATTGTTTCAACAGAATAATTTGTTAAGTTAGATATGAATTCATATCTTTTCATCATTTTTGGAATAAAGTTTTCTTGAGAAGAATCAGATATTTGATTCATTAATGCAAAGATTAAATTAATTTTTTCTAATTCTTTTTCAAATATAAATTGAAGTTTCATATAATTTAGTTGTCCTTTTTTTTAGTTTTTTTTATATTTTACAAGGACAGCCAGGGAGAAATCTCTGGTTTTTTATTTATCGGTATTCATTTTGGTAACTTTATAAGAACATTTGAAATATTTTATATTTTTAAAGATGGCTTATAATAATTGAATAAAAAAATAACAGAATATATTAATAAAATTTAAAATTAATAAAAAAATTAAATGAGATATAGGCAATTAAAAATGAAATAATTCATATACTACTATTCACAATAAATATATACTACTATTCACAATAAATAAAAATATGATAAATAAATTAAATAATGATATTTTTATTACTCAAATTAAAAAATTTATAATAAAAAATATTATAAAGAAAAAGATTTTGATAACTTAACTCAATTAATTAATGAATTTAATGAATATATTCAAGAAGAATATTCTAAAGAATTAAATAATGTTATTAAAGAATTTAATTTAAATAAAGAAGAAACATTTAAATTTATGAACAATTCATTTGGACAAGGAGAATTAAAAATATTTGGAACAGCAATTAATAATATATTGCCACCTTTATCTAGATTTAGCAAGAACCAAAATAGAACCAAAATAAAAAATGACGTTATAAATAATTTAGAAGTGATATTTGATAGATATTTCAATATTTAATGAAAATAAACTAATTTTATTAATTTAATAAGTAAAAAGTATTTTGTTCAAATTTATATATATAAATTTAATTAAAAAAATAATCTAGAATTCTATTTCTTGACTTGGATTAATAACAAAAAGTAAATATCATGGAATATTTAATATTTTGTTATTTTTGAAATTAATATTTTCATTTGTGCACTTTATACCAATAAGATTTTTATTTTTATCTAAAAATGTAAATAATGATTTTGATCTACTATTACCAGATTTAACTTCCAATAGAATTGGATTCCCTTTTTGGAATGATAAAATAAAATCTATTTCTAAGGATTGATTAGGTTTAAAATATCTTAATTTGAAATTATTGGCAATAAGAATTTGGCTTATCATATTTTCATACAATGCACCTTTAAAAATAAAATTTTCATTTTTAGCTAACACTAAATTTATAATAGAATCATCTATCATCGAGCATAATAAACCTGTATCTGACATATATAGTTTAAAATCACTAGTTATTTCAAATGCATTTAAAGGGTTTTCTATTCTAGAAATTCTTTTACAAATATTGACAATATTTGAATCAATTAGTCATTGAATAGCAGACATATATCATTTAGATCTAGCATTATTATTTAAATGAGAAAACATGAATTTATTATTTTCTTTTGAAAGTTGATTTGGTATTGATAATAAACATTCTCTTATTTTTAATTTATCGCTAGTATTAGCATATCGATTGGCTTCATTAAAATAATATTCAATAATCTGTTTTTGAATTTCTCTAACTTTAAAATAGTTTTCTTCTTTTATAAATTCATTAATTGCCGCAGGCATTCCTCCTACTAAAATATATTGTTTAAATTTTTCGACCATATATTGATGTAATTCATTATTAATTTTTTTCTTATTATTAAAACACTCTTTTATTTCTTTTATATCATTTAACTGAACATCATTTGCTCATAAGAATTCTTCAAAATCTAATGGATTTAATTTTATAATTTCAATATAACCTACAGGATAAGAGAAATTAGCATTTTTATTGAATTTTAAGCCCAAATAAGAACCACTTGCTATTACATTAAATTTTTCATTTATAGTTAAAAATTTTAAACTTGTTATAGCTTCAGGACATTCTTGGATTTCATCAATAAATAATAAACATTCATTATCAAAATTGATATTTTTAAATTCTGGATATCTTTTTAATTTATTAATAACATTTTTAAAATCTATATTATCAGTAAAAATTTCTTTATATTTAGGATTAGAAAGAAAATTAATATATATGAATCGTTCATAATAGTTATTACCAAAATAATTAATAATAAATGTTTTTCCTACTTGTCTTGCACCTTCAATAATAAGAGACTTTTTGTCTTTATTAGATTTTCATTCCAATAGTTTATCCAATATTTTTCTTTTTAACATATAAAAATTTTAACATTTTTAGGCAATAAGTCTTATTTTTGTGAGAATTTCACATTTTTATGTCTTATTTTTGTGAGAATTTCACATTTTTATGTCTTATTTTTGTGAGAATTTCACACATAATTATTTTTTGTTGTTCATATTAATAATAAATATTGCAATCATTTTTTAAAAAAATGATAAAGTAAAATTATGTTAGAAAAAATTGTTTCTGGAATTACAGCTACAGGTAAATTAACTTTAGGGAACTACATTGGTTCTATTAAAAATATGATTAAGCTTCAAAATGATTATGAGCAATATATTTTTGTAGCTGATCTTCATGCTCTTACAACATATATTGATCCTAAAGAATTAATAGAGAATAAAAAAAATATTTTTGCTCTCTATTTAGCTTGTGGTTTAGATCCTCAAAAAACAACTTTGTTTTTTCAATCAGATGTACCAGCTCACAGCGAACTAAATTGAATTATAACCACCATTACTAACATGGGTGAATTATCAAAAATGACACAATTTAAAGACAAATCACAAAATATTGTTAAACAAGATAATAAAACAGAAATAATTCCCACTGGTTTATTTGTTTATCCAGCTTTAATGATTGCAGATATTATTTTATACAATCCAAAAGCAGTTCCTGTTGGTATTGACCAAAAACAACATTTAGAATTATGTCAAAAAATTGTAAAAAGAATGAATACCAAGTATCATTTGAATTTTAATGAACCTAAACCAATTATTCCTAAAATAGGAAATAAAATTAAATCATTAGTAAATCCAGAACAAAAAATGTCTAAATCAGACAAAAATGCAAATGCTTCTATTTATTTATTAGATGATCCTGAAGTAGCTTATAAAAAAATTCAAAGAGCAGTTACTGATAGTGAGAATAAAATTTATATTTCAGAAGAAAAACCTGGTGTTTTAAATTTATTAACTATTTTTGCTTCCTTAAAAGACATTTCTATAGAAGAAGCCGAAAAACACTTTAGCAATAAAACATACAAAGATTTAAAAGAAGAAGTTGGAGAAGTTGTAAAACAATTTTTAATTGAGATTCAAAAAAAATATCAATCATATATTCAAAATATTGATGAAATAGCACAAGCAGGAGCTAAAAAAGCAAATAAAATTGCTAGTGAAAATTTATTAATTATTCAAAAAGCATTTGGTTTGAAATAATTTAAATTTTACTAATCATCGATTTATTTCTTTTTTGAGCAATTAAAGTATTTAATAATAAAACAGAAGTAGAACCTACCATTAGAATTGCTCCTAATCATGGAGCAATTAAACCTAATATAGCTAATGGAATGCAAATAATATTAAAAATACCAGCTCAAACAAAATTTAGTTTTACTAAATTCAAAGTTCTTCTTGATAATAAAATTGCTTTATAAACTAAATTTAAATTATTTTCTAAAAGAGAAATATCTGCTATAGAATTAGTTAATTCACTTCCTGAAGCATAAGCAATTCCAATAGAAGCACTTTTAATTGCTAAAATATCATTTGTCCCATCTCCTACAAAGATGATTTCGCCCTTAGTCTTAAATTCATTAATAATTTCTGCTTTTTGATCTGGTAGAAGATCTCCATATCAATAATCAATACCTAATTGATGAGCGATTTTTTCTACATTTTCTTTTCTATCTCCAGATAAGATAATTAATTTGATATTCATATTTTGTAAATTCTTTATTGTTTGTAAAGCATCTTTTTTAATTTGATCTTCAATTTGAAAATAACTAATTACTTCATTATTAATTGAAAAAACACTAATACTTTTATTTTCATCAAAATTTTCTTTTTGATGAAATACATAATTATTTTCTTTAGCATATTTTAATGAAGTAATAGCATAAGTATTTTTGTTATTAGTTGCAAAAATACCTACACCTAAAATTTCTTTTACATTTTTAAATTCAATAGTTTTTAAATTATCATTTGCAAAATAATTTTTAATTGCTTGAGATAATGGATGATTAGATAAAGTTGCTAAATTATAAATATAAGAATCATATTGTTTGTTTTGATTTAAATATTGAGCAACAAAAGGTTTTCCTTCTGTAATTGTTCCTGTTTTATCAAAAGCAACAAAAGATATATCATTAATCATTTCATAAATTTTAGAAGAAGAAAAAAGAATTTTATTTTTAGAAGCAATAAAAGAAGAAGAATAAATAGCAGCTGGAGCTGCAATTCCAAAAGCACAAGGACAAGCAATTACTAGTGTAGCAACAGCATGATATAAAGCATTAGCTATTGGATTTTCATATATTGGATTTTCATAAACGTTATTAAAAATAGCAGGGATAGAAATTGGTAAATATAAAAGTATTAATCACAAAATAAATGTTAGTAATGAAATGATTAAAACTGTTGGCAAGAAATATTTAACAATTTTTTGACTAGTTACTTCAATTTTTGATTTATTATTCATAATTTTTTCTAATTGATTAATTATTTTATTCAAAGTTGAATCACTAGCTAATTTAGTAACTTGATAATAGATTAGATCACCTACATTAATACTTCCTGATAATATTAACTGATTTTTATTAATATCTCTTGGTATGGCTTCGCCCAAAAGAGAAGAATAATCTAAATAAGCATGATCTGATAATAAAATACCATCAGTAGGAATAGCTTGACCTTTAGCTACTTTGACAACATCATTAAGTTGAATCTGATTAGTTTTAACTTTTTTAATTTGGTTATCTTGAACAATTTCTACTTCTTTATTTTGCAACTTTAATAATTCTTTAATTCCTAAAGATGTTTTAACTCTTAATTTATCTTCAATTAAATGACCAATTCCTATGAAAAAAGATAATTCATAACCAATTTCATAAAATTGCATATTTAAATTAAAAAAGTTTTTCTGCACTATTTCAATAATTGACATTATGACAGAATAGAAATAAGTTAAATGAGTAGCTATAGTAATTAAAAAATCCATTGAAAAATCTCTATTTTTCAATTGGCGATAATTATAAAAATAATTAAACTCTAAATAGAAAATTAAAAAAGTAGCTAATAAAAACAAAATAATACTAATAATGTACATATTTGGAATATGAACATTAAAAGAATGAATGATCATAATAGTCATTGCAAATAATGTTATGATTCCTTCAAATATTAGTTTTTGTTTTATATTATTCTTTAAATTTAATTTAAATTCTTTCAGCAACATAACCTATTTTAGCAACCAAATCTATAATAAATTGATCACTATATTTATTTTCATCAGCTTCTACTGACAACATTTTTTCTAATAAATTTAAAGAATACTTAATATCGGGATATTGTTTAAATACTTTATCTACTTTACCAACACATGAAGCACATCTTACATTTATTTCAAATCTTCTAATATCCATAAATTTCCTAACTATGTTATTGAAAATATTTATATAATTAAATTATACAATATTATGAACAATAAAAAAATAAAAAATGATTTAAATCATCAAGCAATTGGTGCCATTAGATATATAGGATTAAAAGCTATTCAAGAAGCAAAAGGTGGTCATGTAGGAATGACTATTTCAGCTGCTCCAATAACATATACATTATTTACAAAATTTATTAAATTAAATCCTCAAGATGGAAAATGAATTAATAGAGACCGTTTTGTTTTAAGTGGTGGTCATGGTTCAATGAGTTTATATCCTATTTTTTATTTTTCAAATCTTTTAACTTTGGATGATATTAAAAAATTTAAAACTGAAGATTCTAAAACTCCAGGGCACCCTGAATATGAAAATGAAGCTGATAATTTTATTGATGCTTCTACAGGTCCATTAGGGCAAGGATTTGCAACAGCAGTTGGAATGGCAATAGCTCAAAAACATATTAGCAACAAATTAGGTAAATATTCAGATTTAATAGATAATTTCACTTATGTTGTTTGTGGAGATGGGGATTTACAAGAAGGTATCACTTATGAAGCAAGTGCTATTGCAGGTAAATATGAATTAAATAAACTAATTGTTTTACATGATTCTAATAAATATCAATTAGATTCATCTGTAGAAAAAGTTTCAATTGAAAATTTAAAACAAAGATTTGAATCTAATAATTGAAATTATTTAAAATGCTCTAATGATCCTAAAGAAATAGAAGCAGCAATTAAAAAAGCTCATTCAAGCAAATCAAAACCTACATTTATTGAAGTTGAAACTATTATTGCAGAAGGTCTAAAAAGTCAAAGTTCTAATAAAGGGCATCATGGTGTAGTAAATGATGATGATCTTGATCAATTTTTAAAATATCATCATTTAAATTTCAAAGATTGAAATATTGATTCTAAAATTATTGAACATTTTCAAAAAAATGTAGCTGATCGTGGAAATAAAGAAGTACAAAAATGGAATAGTAAATTAAATAAAGCTATTAAAGATAAAGAATTTCACGAATTATGAAATACTCTTGTGTCTTCAATAGATTATGAAAAATTATTTGCTAATATTAAAATCAGCGAAAATAATTTAGCAACTAGAGTTTATTTAAAAACATTTTTACAATCAATTAAAGATTTTAATCCATTTGTAATTGCAACATGTGCCGATTTAGTAAGTTCAACAAATGTTGCAATTACTGAAGAAACCATTTTAGAAAATGGTCAATCTTTACCAATTGGAATTAGAGAATTTGCTATGGGAGCTATTATTAATGGAATTAGTTTATATGCAAAAGGAGCAAAAGCAATTGGTGGAACATTTTTAGTATTTGCTGATTACATTAAATCTGCAATTAGATTAGGCGCTTTAATGAAAACACCAAGCATTTATGCTTTTACTCACGACTCTTATTTAGTGGGTGGTGATGGTCCTACACATCAACCTTATGATCAGTTACCAATGTTAAGAGCAATTGAAAATTTAAATGTATATCGTCCAGCAGATGAAGAAGAATTAAGATATGCTTTAATTGCAGCTTTTAATTCATTTACTTATTCAAGTGCAATTATCTTATCTAGACAAAACATTAAATCATTAAATAGCACAATAAAACATTCTGATATAGAAAAAGGTGTTCATATTGTTAAAGAATGTAAAAATCCAGATTATGTTATTGCAGCTTCAGGATCGGAAGTACAACTAGCATTACAAGTTGCTCAAGATATTGAAAATATTAAAGTTATATCTGTTCCTTGTTTAGATCTTGCAATTCAAATGAGTGAAAAAGAAAAAAATAAACATTTTAAAGCTAAAAAATTGTTTTTAACTTTAGAAGCATCAGCAGATTATAAATGATTTGGATTACATTTGAATCATCAAAATAATTACCACATTGGAGCTTATACATTTGGTAAATCAATGGATGGAGATCTTTTATATAACCAAAAAGGATTTAATAAACAATCAATATTAAAATTATTAAAAAAATATAATTAATTTAGGTGTTGCGATTACAATTATAAAAAAGAAAATAGCTTCATTCAAAACGAAGCTATTTTTATATATTTTGATCAATTTGATATGGTGCGCGAGGAGGGACTCGAACCCTCACACCAAAGGCACAAGTGCCTAAAACTTGCGTGTCTGCCAATTTCACCACTCGCGCAATTTTAATCAATACAATTAAATTCAATAATTAATGGTGTTTTTCAACAAATGGTACGCCCTAGAGGATTTGAACCTCTGACCCACTGGTTAAAAGCCAGTTGCTCTACCTGCTGAGCTAAGGGCGCAATGGTGCCGTTTATAGGACTTGAACCTACGACCTACTGATTACAAGTCAGTTGCTCTGCCAACTGAGCTAAAACGGCATGGTGGAAGTTAAGGGACTCGAACCCATGACCCTTGCCTTGTAAGGGCAATGCTCTCCCAGCTGAGCTAAACTTCCTAAAAAATGGTGACCTATACGGGACTCGAACCCGTGAATCCATGGATGAAAACCATGTGTGTTGACCGCTTCACCAATAGGCCGAATGGCGCCGACAACAAGGATTGAACTTGTGACCCACTGGTTAACAGCCAGTTGCTCTACCGCTGAGCTATGTCGGCAATTCAAGATAAGTAATATTTTAATACAAAAAAATAAAATTTAAATAATATTAAAATGTTTTTTAATTATATACAAAAATTATATAAATTTATAAAAAAAGCGTTAAAATACATTAACTATTATTTTAAAAATTAAAATAAACATTGAGAGGAAAAAGAAAAAACACTAAAAAAGAGTTGTTATTTCTTTTTTTATATTTCTTTGTTTATTAGTAAGGGGTATTTAGTGCAAAAAAACAATTATAAAGTTCAAAAATTTGGTCCTATTACAGAAAGAAGAAATTATTCAAATACAAAACATGAATTAGAAATTCAAGATCTTTTACAAATGCAAAAAGATTCATTTGATTGATTATTAAAAAAGGGACTAGAGGAAACTTTTAATGAAATATATCCAATTAAATCTAATAATGACAAAATTATTATTGATTATGTAAAAAAATCAGTAAAAATCCAAAAACCAAAAAATGAATATACAGCAATCCAAGAAGCAAAACAAAAAGGTTCAACATATTCTGCAAAAATCTTTATTAAATTAAGAAAAACAGTTGTTGAAACAGGTGAAGTTAAAGAGGATGAAATATTATTTGGAGAAATTCCTTTAATGACATCAGCAGCTTCTTTTGTTGTTAATGGTTCTGAAAAAATTATTGTATCTCAATTAATAAGATCAGCTGGAGCTTACTATGGACTTTCAGTTAGAAACAAACAAACAGATGATTTGTTTAATAAATTAGAATTTATTCCTAAATTAGGAGCATGAATTGAAATATTCCATAGAGTTACAGGGAATTCAACAGATTCTGTAAAAGTTAAAATTAATAAACAAAAATCAATTTTTCTATCAACTTTTTTAAGAGCATTTGGACTTGATAAAGAAACAATTATTAATCTATTTGGTAATTCCGATGTAATGAAAGAAACTCTAAAAAGAGAAAAAACACAAGATCAATATAGCTCAACAGAAGCAATTTATCAAATTATTAGAAAAGGAGATAGAGTTACAAAAGAATCTGTTAACTCATTATTACCAAACTTATTTTTTAATGAAAGAAGATATAATTTATCAAGAACTGGAAGATATGTTTTAAATAACAAATTAAAACTATCAAGTCGTATTATTGATACTATTTTAGCTGAAGATTTAATTGCTGATGAAACAAATGATGAATATGTAGCAGGACAAGTAATTTTTAAAAAAGGTCACAAATTTACAGCTAAAGATGCTCAATTAGTAGACAAATTATTTAGAGATAAAGTTTTAAAATTAACTAATATTCCTAACATTAATCCAGAATTAGTTTATGGAAAAATGATTAATACAAATCCAAAACTAAAAACAAAAATCAAAGTTGCAATGATTAAAGTTTATGCAAATGAACAAAAATACCAAAAAGGTGAAGAACCTACTTTAGTTATTGGAAACAATCAGCAAGATGATGATTTAATATTATTAATTTCAGACATTGTAGCTTCTATTTCTTATTACTTTAACTTAATCGAGGGAATTGGATTAGATGATGATCCAGATTCATTAATTAATAAGAGAATAATCTTAATTGGTGAATTATTACAAAATCAATTCAAAATTGCTTTAACTAAAGTTGAAAGAAATACTAAAGAAAGAATGGCATCAAAAGAAATTGATAAAATAACTCCAAAAAATGTTACAAACAATAAACCAGTTTATAATCAATTTAAAACATTCTTTAACTCATCTAAATTATCACAATTTATGGATCAAATTAATCCATTATCAGAAATTTCTAATAAAAGAAGAATTACATCTTTAGGACCTGGAGGATTGAATAGAGAAACAGCTCAATTTGAAGTTCGGGATGTTCATCCTACTCATTATGGAAGAATTTGTCCTATTGAAACACCTGAAGGACCTAACATTGGGTTGATTTTAAATTTAGCTGTTTATGCAAGAATTAATGAATACGGTTTTTTAGAAACTCCATACTTTAGAGTAAATAAAGGTGTTGTTGATTATTCAGAACCTGTTTATTTAATTGCTTCAGAAGAGTTTGGATTTACTTTTGCTCAATCAACAGTTACAATTGATGATAATAACAGAATTGTAAATGAAGAAGTAACAGTTAGAAAAAATCATGACTTTATTATTGTAAAACCTGAAGAAGTAGACTTTATTGATGTTTCATCAAGACAGATGACATCAATTGCAGCTTCTGCTATTCCATTTTTAGAAAATGATGATGCTAACAGGGCATTGATGGGTTCAAACATGCAACGTCAAGCTGTTTCACTTTTAAATGCAGAAGCACCAATTGTAGGAACAGGAATTGAAAGTGCTATAGCAAACTTTTCAGCAGGTAATTTAAAAGCCAAAAAATCAGGTGAAGTAGTTTTTGTTGATTCAACTAAAATTAAAATTAAATCAGATAATAGTGATGAAATTATTGTATATAACTTAAAACAATTTGAAAAATCAAATCAAGGAACATTAATTCATCAAATTCCAATAGTAAAATTAAATGATCATGTAAATGAAAATGATTTATTAACCGATGGTTCTTCATTTAAAGATGGAGAAATGGCTTTAGGTAAAAACTTATTAGTGGCATTTTCTACATGAAATGGTTATAACTTTGAGGATGCTATCATCATCAATGAAAGATTAGTAAAAGATGATGTTTTAACTTCGATCCATATTGAAGAACAAACAATTCAATTTAGATCTTCAAAAACAGGGAATGATAAATTAACTGCAGAAATTCCTAATGTTTCAACAGCATCTAAGAGATTTTTAGATGAAAATGGAATTGTAATAATAGGTTCAGAAGTATCAGCTGGAGATATTTTAGTAGGAAGGGTATCACCAAAAGGAGAACACAATCCAACTCCTGAAGAAAAATTAATGGCAGCTATTTTTGGTTCTCGTGATTCTAACTTACAAGATACTTCATTAAAAGTAAAACATGGTCAAGCAGGAACTGTAATTAATGTTGAAATTCTATCTAGAGATCACGGAGATATTTTAGAAGATGGAATTGAAAAAATAGTTAAAGTTTATATTGCTCAAAAAAGAAAAATTAAAGTTGGTGATAAGCTAGCTGGACGTCATGGAAATAAAGGGGTTATTTCAGTTATTTTACCTGAAGAAGATATGCCTTATTTAGAAGATGGTACTCCAATTGATATTTGTTTAAATCCACAAGGGGTTCCTTCTCGGATGAATTTAGGACAAATTTTAGAATTGCATTTAGGATATGCAGGTAAAAAATTAAATGTTAAATTTGCTTGTCCTTCATTTGATGGAATTAAAATCAATGATATTCAAAATGTACTAAAAGAAGCTAAGCTACCAATTTCTGGAAAACAAAAATTATATAACCCAATTAATGGTGAAGTAATTGATAATGATGTTGCAGTTGGAGTAATGTATATGTTGAAATTATCACATATGGTTGATGACAAAATGCATGCAAGAAGCGTTGGTCCTTATTCTTTAATTACTCAACAACCTTTAGGTGGAAAATCACAAAATGGGGGACAAAGATTTGGAGAGATGGAAACATGAGCTATTGAAGCCCATGGAGCTACAAACATCTTACAAGAATTATTAACTTACAAATCAGATAATATTTCAGGTAGAAACAAACTTTATAATGCATTAGCAACAGGATCTGAATTACCTACACCAGGTACTCCAGAATCATTCAATGTTCTTGCTTATGAATTAAGGGGTCTTGGAATTAAATTAGATGTTCATGAAAAAGATTCAGAGAAAAAAAATAATAAACTAGGAGGTAGCCAATAATGTCAATCGAAAGAAAAACATATGCTAATATAGAAGAAAATAGAATTGATAAAGTATCTCTTGGAATTGCTACACCTCAAGATGTTTTAGATTGATCAAATGGTGAGGTTACTAAACCAGAAACAATTAACTATAAAACATATAAACCAGAACCAGATGGTTTATTTGATGAGTTAATTTTTGGACCTGTAACAGATTATAAATGTCCAATATGTGCTAAAAAATATAAAAGATCTTCAGAGGGTATTACTTGTGAAGCAACAGAATTATGTAAAGAAAAAAAACCTGAAATTTTACCTAAAATTTCTAGAAGATCAAGAATGGGACACATTAAATTAAATTCTCCTGTTGTTCATTTTTGATTTTTCAAAGTAGATAATTCAATTATTACTAAATTATTAGGATTAAAAATTGGTGATACTGATAAAAGTCAAACAAGAGTTTCATTGGAAGGTGTTATTTACTATAAATCTCACATTGTTTTAGATTCTGGTGGTTTAAAATCATTACCAAAAAATTTAATTATAGAAATTAATCAAGCAGCTGCTATTTATAGAAATGTTTTAATGGAAATTAGAGAAAAATTTGAAACAAATAGCTCTGAATATAAAGAAATTACCGAAGCTATTGAAGAATTAGAAGAAAAAGCAACTTCTAAAGAAGGTAAAGATTACGGAATTGATTTTTATGAATTAAATGAAATTATTGAATATTATTCAGATGCTAAAATAGATTCAGGTGCAAAAGCAATTGAAACTTTACTAACAAATTTTGATCTTCAAGAAGCAAGAAAAGAAGTAAAAGCTGAAATTCAAAAATTAACTAAACAAATCGCTTCTAATAAAGAAAAAGGTAGACAATCAAAAATTCAACAAAGAGAAAAACTATATAAAAGAATTAAAATTATCAATTCATTTATTTCTTCAAAACAACATCCAAAAGATATGTTGATTTACAATCTACCAGTTATTCCTGTTGATTTAAGACCTTTAATTCAATTAGATGGTGGTCGTCATTCAACTTCAGATATTAATGAATTATATAGAAGAATTATTATTAGAAATAATAGATTAAAAAAATGACAAGAATCAGATGCTCCTATCTTGATTTTACAAAATGAATTAAGAATGATTCAAGAAGCTGTAGATGCTTTAATTGATAATGCTAAGAGAACATCAAATCAAGTAGTTTCAAAAGATAATCGTCCTTTAAAATCAATTGCTGATGCTTTAACAGGTAAAAAAGGTAGATTTAGACAAAACCTTTTAGGAAAACGTGTTGATTATTCAGGACGTTCTGTTATTGTTGTGGGTCCAGAATTAAAAATGCACCAAGTGGGTATTCCAAGGGAAATGGCTACAAAATTATTTGAACCATGAATTGTTAAAGAATTAATTTCTAAAAATGTAACCACATCAATTAAAGGTGCTAAAAAATTAATTGATGATCTAAATCCTATTATTTGACCACATGTAGCTGCTGCCATTAGAAATAAACCTGTTTTACTAAACCGTGCTCCTACATTACACCGTTTATCAATCCAAGCATTTGAACCTGTTTTAATTAGGGGAAGAGCTATCAAATTACATCCATTAGTAACAACAGCATTTAATGCTGACTTTGATGGTGACCAAATGGCAGTCCATGTTCCAATTAGTGATAAAGCAATTTATGAAGCTAAAGAATTAATTATGGCTAATAGAAATATTCTTGGTCCAAAAGATGGAGAACCAATTATTAACCCATCTCAAGATATTGTTCTAGGTCTTTACTACTTATCAATTGAAAAACCAGGATTAAAAGGAGAAGGAAAATTCTTCTTAGATTTTGATTCAATGATGATTGCATATCAAAATAAAGAGGTAGATTTACATTCAAGAATTGCTATTCCTTATAAATCAATTAAACCTGAATTAGCTGCTGAAAATGCAGAATTAAATGATGCTTACATTATTTCAACTGTTGGTAAATTTATTTTTAATAACATTATGCCTGAACATATGCCATTTATTTTCAACAATTCAGATGAAGCATTAGATGATAATTGTAAACAGTATTTTGTAAAACCAGGTACAAACATTAAAGAGGTAATTAATAATTTAGAAATTAATGATCCATTTACTAAAAAATCAATTGCTAAAGTAATTAGAAGATTCTTTGAAAAATATGTTGCTAATACATCATTAAGACAAGTAGCTTTAGCAATTAAACCTTTAGATAATAAAACAGGACAAGATTTAGCAAAATTAGAAAAAAGATTTGCAGAAATTCCATCTTTAACAGCAAACCAAACCATTTCTAAACATCATGCTAAAATCCTAGCTAAATTAGTATTTAATGAATATAAATTAATGTTGAAAAGAATTGAATTAGAAAATATTCAAAATCATTTCGATGGAGAAATAAGAGAATTAGACAAATCAGAAAAAATTAATCTTATTCAAATTGTTTGATTCAACTATACTAACCAAGTTGCTTCAGTGCTAGATAAAATTAAAGAATTAGGATTTAAATATTCTACTATTTCAGGTATTACTATTTCATATTCAGATGTTATTTCAGCTGATAATAAAAAAGAAAATATTGCTGAAGGAAATCAATATGTTGATAATCTAAAACAAAAATTCCAATTAGGTTTAATAACAGACTATGAAAGATATTCATTAACAATTAAAAAATGAACTGAAATTAAACAAAGAATTCAAGACAATTTAGATATCAAGATGAAAGAAAATCCTTTCAATCCAATTCATATGATGATCCAATCTGGGGCCAGAGGAAATGTTTCTAACTTAGTTCAATTAGCTGGAATTCGGGGATTGATGGCAAATAACACAAAACAATTAAAAGCTGATGCTCAAAATGAAAGAGGAGTTTATTCAGTTGTTGAAGTTCCTGTTAAATCTTCATTCTTAGATGGTTTATCTGCATATGAGTTCTATTCATCAACTCACGGAGCTAGAAAAGGATTGACCGATACAGCTCTTAACACAGCTAGATCAGGATATTTAACCCGTCGTTTAGTAGATGTTGGTCAATCAATTGTAGTTAGAGAAGAAGATTGTGGATCTGATTTTGGTAATTTAGTTCATTCTTTTGTAGATTCAAGAACAAAACAAGTTATTGTAGATTTTAAAGAAAGAATTGAAGGAAGATTTGCTAATAGTCCAATTGTTGATAAAAATGGAAAAGTTATTGTTGATAAAAATGTTTTAATTACTCCTGAACTTGTGAAAAAAATTGTGGCTGCTAAAATAACAGAAGTAGATATTCGTTCAATTTTAGGTTGTCATACAAGAAATGGTGTATGTAAAAGATGTTATGGTAAAGATTTATCAACCAATAGAGTTGTCGCAATTGGTGAAGCAGTAGGAATTATTGCAGCTCAATCAATTGGGGAACCAGGGACTCAGTTAACAATGCGTACATTCCACTCTGGAGGGGTTGCTGGTGTAGAAGATATTACTGGTGGATTTGGTCGTTTAATAGAATTAATTGATGCATATGATAAACCATGAGGTCGTCCAGCTGTTATTGCTAATCGTTCAGGAAAAATTGTTTCAATTAAGCCTGACTATGAACAAGTTAATGTGGAAATAGTAGAATTAGAATACACTAATGAAGATGGACAAAAAGGTATAGAAAAATACGAAATCACTGCTAATGCTAGAAAGAGAGTAAAAGTAGGTGATGTTGTAGTACCTGGCCAAAAAATTACTGATGGTCCAATTATTTTAAAAGAATTATTAAGATTAACTTCACAAAGAAATGTTCAAAATTATTTATTAAAAGAAATTCAAAAAATATATCGTATGCAAGGAATTTCAATTTCAGATAAATATATTGAAATTATCATTAGACAAATGTGTTCTAAAGTAGTTATTACTGATGCAGGAGATTCATCATTCTTTGTTGGATCAATTGAAGATATTTTCACATATCAAGAAGAAGCTAATAACTTATTAGAAAAAGGTAAAAAACCTCCATATGGAGTTGTTGTAATAAAAGGAGCAAAACAAACTCCATTATTATCAGAATCATTCTTAGCTGCAGCTTCATACCAAGAAACTTCAAAAATTTTAGTGCATGCAGCGATTTCAAACCAAGTTGATAATTTAGAAGGACTAAAAGAAAATATTATTTTAGGACATAAAATTCCAGTAGGTACTTCTTCAAATTATGAACAAGATTCTAAATATGATCTTTTAGACTTAAATGAATTATTCTATGAACAATAAAATATGGCTATTAATAATGAATTAACTTTTGATGTTGTAATAATAGGCGCAGGACCAGCAGGTTTAACATGTTCTATTTACGCTTCTAGAGGTAATTTAAAAGTTGCTTTTATAGATAAAGGTGCTCCTGGTGGAAAAATGACTGCAACATATGAAATAGAAAATTGATCAGGAGAAGAAAATATTAAAGGTTATGAATTATCTACCAAAATGTTAAATCATGCTTTAAAATTAGGAGCAAAACATATTTATGGTAATGTAATTCGCATTGAGAATATATCTGAATTTGAACATTATGTTTATTTAGAGAATAACCAAAAAATTAAAGCAAAAGCTATTGTTATAGCATCAGGGATGGATAATAAAAAACCGCCAATTCCTAATATTGATTTTTATAATAATAAAGGTGTGTCATATTGTGTAATATGTGATGCTCCTTTTTATAAAAACAAACCCGCTGCCATTATTGGTGGAGGTGATAGTGCTTTTGAAGAATCAATATATTTATCTTCAATTGCATCTAAGGTTTATATTTTTATTAGAAAATCTTATCCAAAAGCAGAACCAAAAATGGTAGAAGATGTTCAAAAAATTGACAATATAGAAATATTTTACAATTCTGAAATTGTAGAATTATTTGGCAAAGAACAATTAGAAAAAGTGAAATATATCGAAAATGGCGAAGAAAAATTCAAAGAAATTAATCATCTATATCCATATATAGGATTTTTACCAATTAACTATTTTGCAAAAGATTTACCTATTTTTGATGCTAATGGTTTTATAGAAACAAATGAAAACATGGAAACAAAAGTTAAAGGAATATATGCAATTGGAGATGTTCGCCAAAAAAGTATTCGGCAAATTGTTACAGCAGCCTCAGATGGAGCAATTGCAGGGAAAATATTAACAAATAAAATAAAAAAATAAATATTATTTGAATGTATAATTTTAATATCATTCTGATGTTTGTTTTTAAGGAGTAAAAATGGTTGATAAAAAGATTATTCAATCTAAAAATGTTAAAAGATTTTATGTTCCTAGAATTTTAGTTATTTATTTAAGTGATTCTGATTTAAGCATTTTTCAAGATTTCTCAAGAAATGCTTTTGAGTATGCAAATTTTGCTCAAATTGGTTTTTCAAATCCATTTTTATATCAAAAATCAGCTAATCATTTTAATGGTAAATTCTATTCTTGAATTCAAACTAAAAAACATGAAAGCAGAATTATGAAACCATCAACCTTTTTCCGTTCACAACAAGGAATAGAATTGATGAATCAAATTAAAGATATGGACATAGCGGTATTGGTATACAAATCTTCTAGATTAACTAATTTAGAATATGTTGCTGAATTAATTCAAATGTTAGATAAAAATGATGTTTTTACATTCCATTTTGTACTTGAAAACTTTATTCAACCATTGGATACTAGAGAAATATATGAAAAAATGATTAAATCATTAAAAAGAAAAAGACAACTATATATTCCAATTCAAGAAGAAGTCATTGTATCTACATATAAAAATGCAACAATTTCTACAAGAAATTATTATGCTAACTTATACATCAATAATTTAATTGATTTATTTATATCACCATTTTTAGATCCAAAAAGAAATCCTGATGCTTTTTCAAAAACAAAAGCTTTATTTTATAAAACCAAAAGAAATTTTGAAACCAAAATTGTTACTTCAATAGGTTATTCAGAAGATCCTGTAGATAATGCAGAGTTGGCTTTAATTCAAGCTTTATCTTCTCCAATGTTTGCAGCAGCATTTGAAGCATCAAATACATTTATAGTTTCAGTAAAAATGCCTTATTTTACAGAAGAAGCCATGAATAAATTGGAAACAATTTTAAAATTAGTTGTAGGAGAATGAAAACAATTCTATATTTTAACTTATACAGGTCGTTTTGATTTTGCGAAATATTGTCAAGTATCAATTATGGCAATTAATGTAGATGAAAGCAAATTAATTAAAGATGCTGATGATATTCAACAAAGTATTAAGAAAATTTTAATAAATGTTCAAAAATCAAAAAATCTTTTTGATTCTAAGAAAACACAAGAATTCTTGTTAAATAAAGAATCTAAAATTGATGCTCTAGAAGGTTAGTTATTTTTTAATCTAATTTGTAATTTAATAATTCAATTTTTTGATCATTCATATAAACTTGATCAATTATTGCTCCACCTATACATAAATCATCTTCATATAAAACAATTTGTTGACCTGGTGTTACAGCAAGTTCATGGTGATATTCAACAATAATTTCATTTTTTTCTTTATCTATTACTACATTAAAAATCTTGATATCATTTTGACGGTATCTAAATTTGGCATGCAAATTATTAATATCAAAATCGCTAGTTATTAAATTTAAATTTGTTGCTTTTAGTTTATTAGAAGCTAAATATTTATCTTGTTGTGATAAAGGAGCAACAAATATTTCTTTTTTATCAATATTTTTCGCAGCAACAAAATAAGGTTCACTCATTCCACCAAGCTTTAAACCCTTTCTTTGGCCAAAAGTATAATACATAGTTCCAAAATGTTTCCCAACAATTTTTTTAGTTTTAACATCTATGATATTACCAGGATTTGATGGGATATAGTTTTGTAAGAATTCATCAAATTTCCTTTCTCCAATAAAACAAATACCTGTTGAATCCTTTTTATTTGCAACATTTAATTTTATTTTTTTTGCAATCTCTCTTACTTCTGACTTTAAATAACCAGCTAAAGGAAAAATAATTTTTTCTAATTGCTTTTTAGATAGTTGAGCTAAAAAATATGTTTGATCTTTTTCTAAATCTTTTGGTTTGTATAATAAATTATTCTCTAATTTAGCATAATGACCTGTAGCTAAATAATCACCCTTTAAATTATTTAAAGCATAATTTAGCATCTTGTCAAACTTAATAAATTTATTACATAAAATATCTGGATTAGGAGTTCTTCCTTTTGAATATTCTTCTAAAAAATTTTCAAAAACATATTTTCAATATTCATCTATAAAATCAATTCTTTCTAATTTAATATCTAATATTTTGGCTGCATTTAAAGCATCTAGATAATCTTGCTCTTGAGGGCAGATTGCACTATTCGCAGTTTCTTTGTTACCTAAAATATCATTATTAGCTATTGAATCTCAATTTCTCATGAATAATCCAATAACTTCATAACCCTGTTCTTTTAATAAATAAGCACTAACAGCAGAGTCCACTCCACCTGACATGCCGACAATAACTCTTTTTTTAGATTTCATATTATCCCTATTGTGTCTATATTATTTTTTTGTTTTTTTAGCTATTTCAAGTGTGGATGTTTTACTTTGACTTTTTGAAAAAAATATAGTTAAAAAAATTGATTGTAGTTTTTCTACAACAGAAAAAACTAGTCTGCTAATTTGATTTAATTGATATTGAATAACTTCATCTTTACCAAAGCTTTTGTTAATTTCTTTTTGAAACTTTTCATATTTATTTTCAAAATTAATATTCAATTCATCAAACAAATCTAGTTTATTATTAGATGTACCATTATTTAACTTCATAACATTTTCAATGTATTCTAAATACAATTTAGAAAGAGGCATAAAATTTTTAATAACATCTTGATTGATATTATTTCTAACAATAATTTTAGCAATTGATTGAGCATATTCACATGAACGTGAAATATCTTTTGTAGAATAAATAATTGAAATAATAAATCTTAAATGATTTGCACGAGGGTCATCTTTTGATATAGTTCAAATACATTCATCTAATAATTCATCTTCCATGTCTTTTGATCTTTTTAATCTTCTTTCAACATTATCAAAAATAATATGTAAATTATCATTAATATATTTATTAGCATCTGCTCACAATTTTTTATGAATTTCATGCATTAATAAAATGTAAGACAATATTAATTCTTTTAATTTTTTTTCGCTTTTCAATAATATATTGTAGTTAGTTGACATACTATCCTATCCTTCCATTAATATAATCTTTTGTTTTTTTATTATTAGGTCTTAAAAACACTTGTTTTGTTTTTCCTTTTTCAATGATCTCACCTTTGTAAAAGAAAATAGTTTCATCACTAATTCTTTGTGCTTGAGCCATAGAATGGGTAACAATTACAATAGTATATTTTTTAGATAATAAAAGAATTAACTCTTCTATTTTAGCAGTAGCAATTGGATCTAAAGCTGAAGTAGGCTCATCCATTAATAACACATCAGGTTCTAAAGCAATTGCTCTAGCAATACATAATCTTTGTTGTTGACCACCAGATAAACTAGTTCCTAGTTCAAGTAAATTATCTTTTACTTCATCTCATAAAGCGGCATGAGTTAAAGCATTTTCTACAATTTTATCTAATGTTTTTTTATCATGAATTCCATTTGATTTTGGTCCATATGCAACATTATCATAAATAGAAATAGGAAAAGGTGTTGGTTTTTGAAATACCATTCCAACTTTAGTTCTTAAAAGAGTTACTGAAAATTTTTTAGAGTTAATATTTTTCCCTTCAAAAAAAATGTTCCCTTCTTTTTTAACTCCTTCTACTTCATCATTCATTCGATTTAATTCTCTTAAAAAAGTGGATTTACCACATCCTGAGGGCCCAATTAAGGCTGTAACCTTATTTAATTTAATGTTTGTATTGATATTAAAAAGAGCTTGTTTTTGACCATTTTTATACCATAATGATAAATTTTCAATTTCAAAAGCATTTTCCTTATTTGTTTGTTCTAAATTTTCTTTAAAGTTCTTGTTTTGTGTTTTTTTGTTTCAAAATTTAAAATTCATAATTTAAATTATATTGAAATTTATTTTTATTAAAAACAAAAAATAAATAATATGAAATTTTGGTTTTTTATATATTTGATAAAATTTAAAACTATATGAAAATTTGTTTATTTGGTGGTTCTTTTAATCCAATTCATAAAGGACATATAAAAATTGCAAAAGAAGCAATAAAACAATTAGATTTAGATGAGCTTATTTTTATTCCTTGTCAAAAAAATCCATTTAAAAAAGATATTAATTACGCAAGCGGCGAAGATAGAAAAAAAATGATTGAATTGGTTTTAGAAGATAAAATGTCTATATCTGATTTCGAAATTAAACGGCAAGGAATTAGTTACACTATTGATACTGTCAAATACTTCAAAAATAAGTATCCTAATGATGAATTATATTTATTAATTGGAAGTGATAATTTGCTTAAGTTATCTAAATGAAAAGATATTGACGAAATTAGTAACTTAATACAAATAGTAGTTTTTAAAAGAGAAAAAGAAATCAATAAAACTAATATCAAAAAATATAAATGTATATTAATCAATAATCAATTATTCCCTGAATCTTCAACAAATTTTTTTAAAGGTCAATTTGATATTGTAGAAGAAAATGTTTTGCATTACATAGGTAAAAACAAATTGTATTTTGAAGATATTTTAAAGAATGTTTTAGATGCTCAGAGATATTTACATTCTGTACACACAAAAGAATTTGCTATTAAGTTAGCAAAATCACATAATTACGATGTTAAAAAAGCAGCTTTTGCAGGATATGTTCACGATATAGCTAAAAGTTTAGCAAACGATAATAAAACACAAGCTAGAAAAATCATTAAAGATTATTATAAAGATCCACAAAAAGATATTCAAGATTATCAATTACATCAAGAATTAGGATATATTATTTTAAAAAAATTTGCTATTGAAGAAGAAATAGCTCATGCTGTGAAAGTTCATACTTCATTAGCTTTAGAATTAAGTACTTTGGATAAAATTGTATATTTATCAGACAAACTATGTCAAGGAAGGAAATATCCGGATATTCAAAAAATAAGAGAAAAAGCTTTAAAAAATTTAGATGAAGGACTGAAATTAGTAATATTGAAAACTAAAGAATTTAACATCAACAAAGGAATTAAATTTACACAAGAACAAGAAGATATTTATGATAAATGATCAAAATAAAAAAAGAATCGGTTTAATTATTGCAGATCCAAATGAAATTCACGATTTAACAGAGTTTAAATATATTAAAACTTTTGAACAAAAAAATTTCAAGGTAGATTTTTATGAATTTAAAAATAAATATATTTATGTTATTAATTCATTAATAGGAGTAGTTAATGCATCTATGGTATGTCAATATTTAATTGATAATTATTCAATTCATGAAATATGAAATTATGGAGCTGTCGGAGCCACAAATAATTTAAAAATTAATGACGTAATTATTCCTCATAAATTTTTTTATTTTGATGTCAAAACACCATGATACAAATTAGGTCAAGTCCCTAATGAAAAAGAATATTATACAACTAGTTTTGATCAATTTGATAATATCAATATTGCTTCAGGACATTCATTTATAGATGATATAGAAACGATAAATGAATTACATAGTAAATTAAATGTTGATTTATTTGATATGGAATCATGTGCTATAGCTCAGGTTTGTTTTAAAAATGATATTCCATTTTATTGTATTAAAGCAGTAAGTGACATTATAGGTGATAATAAAATGAATAAAGAAGATATTAATTCCAGAATATCTCAAGCATCTAAAAAATCTTTAGATAAATTAATAAAATTATTATCAATTAAATAATATAATATTTTATGCATCGGTCAATTGCTATATTATTAATATAGAGGAAAGTCCGCGCTAGCACAAACTGAGATGTTTGTAGTGATTGTGTTGAATCTAACAAATTCAAGCTTAGACGACTAGTGCCACAGAGACGAGACTATTAATTTAGAGTGAAACGCGGTAAACTCCACAAGCTAGAAACCTAAATTTTGGTAAGGGAATTAATTCAAGGGAAATGAACTAAGAATTAAAAATTTATGAAAATAAATTTAGATAAATAATTGACACTCTAATGAGTACAGAACGCGGCTTATAGATGCAAACACACTTTTGTGTGTTTTTTATTTTTCATCATTTTTAATCATTAATAATTAGTAGAAATAATTTACATTATTTGAAGTTTTCATTGTAAATTTCCTCACTTGATATTTATTTTATTTAATTTTTATATAAAAATAATTGTATATTTTTTGTTGAATTTTAATTAAAAATTACTCTTTTTAACTTGATTTTATTTACATGATCTATTAATATAAATAGAAATTATAAAAACTTCAAATAATGTAAATTATGAGAAAAATAAAAATGAACAAAGAATAAAATATGTAAATTCAATTAAGAAAATGATTTATAAAAATTTATTTATTTTTCCAATAGCAGTGTTTATCCTTTTCATAGGAATTCAATTTTTACTTTCATCATCTACAGGAATGCAACAAAACATTGTATTATATACTTTTGGATTCTTATTTATCATCGCAGGTTTGATTTTGGCTGTTATTTCAGAAATTTTTTCAATAATAATATCAATCAAAATGTATATTTATACATATGAAAAGGAATCAAATAAATCTTTAAGACTTTTTTCTGCAACATATGTAATGACAATTATTTTTGTATATTTTGGTTGAATTCTATCTTTTATTTGAACAAAAATTGAAATGAAATTTTTAGATGTTGAAAGTCCAAAAAATGGATTTCATGAAAATTTAGAAAAAATAAATTCAAATTAAATAGAAAAAGATAATTCTAAAAATAATGAATAATTACAATAAAAAATAAAGATTAGTATTTATTTATTTCATCTCTTATAGCATTTATCAATTTCTCATTATCAATTGATGATTTAAAATATTTAAAATTTTTAAGATAATCATTCTTTAAAGTTTTAGCTATTTCTTTTTGTTTAGCTTTATCCACTTTAGTTAGAATAAATATTAAATTATGATTTAAATTTAATAAATACTCAATTATTTCTGCATCTTTTGGTGTAATTCCATGTCTTGAATCAATAAGAAAAAAAACATTTGATGGTTTATTAATTCTAAAATATTCATCAATCATGTTAAACATTTTTTCTTGAATAGAATAAGAAATATTTGCATACCCATAACCAGGTAAATCTACAATTATTAAATCATTTTCATTTTGAAAATAATTTATTAATTGTGTTCTTCCTGGCATTTTAGAAACTTTAGCTAATTTACTATTTCTAGCTAAAGCATTAATTAAAGATGATTTTCCTACATTAGATCTTCCAATAAAACATATTTCTTTATTATCATGAATTAGTCAATTGCTTTTATCGGAAGATGATTTAATAAATTTTCACATGTTTTATTTATTTTTCTAGATCTATAACAATAGTTTCTTCTATTTTGCCATTTTTATCTTTTACAATACATTTAATAGAATCATTTACAGTTGCTTTATTTCTAACAAATTCAATTGTTTCTTCTTTTGTTTTACATGTTTTTAATGCTCTAGATCCATTTTCTTTTTTCACCTGTCAAGCAACATTTTTGCTTTTATCATCTTTTTCATAAATAAAATAAACTAATTTATTTTTCTTAGTTCTAGGTGTTCGATCAATTTTGGTTGTTGAAGTAAAAGTTCTTAATTTTTTTTCTGAATTTGGATTTACATTATTAGGTTCAATATTATTAATTGCAGCATTTTCTTCAGCTTTGTCTAATAATTCCAATTCTTCATTGGTATTGTTATTTGAATTATAAGCAATTAGATCTTTATCTAAATCTGTTTTTAAAGTTAATGTTTCATTTTGGTTATAAATATCATAAGAATTTCTAGGTCTTTTAATCTCTTTTGTTTTTGTCTTATCTTTTTTTATCCTTTTGAAAAGATTTTTTCATGTAAATTTCATAAAACACCCCTTTGATAAAATTTAAATAAATATTTATTTTTTGCTCATTTTTTTAATTTTATTACTAAAACCAACAAATTCTAATTCGTATTCTATTGCAGCATCTCTAATAAATTCTGATTTAGAATAAAAAGGAAAACCAAGATTAGCTAATTTGTGGAATTTAATTTTATTTACAGAAGCTAAAATGAAAATAGATAATAATTCTTTAATTTTGTGCCCATATAAGAACACACCTAATATTTCATGTTTTTCATTTGTAAATACTTTTAATCTAGATTTATGAGCAAATAATTTTGAATTTAATTCATGATTGAAATCATAAATAAATTCATTAAATTTAATGTTGTAAAAATCTAAATCTTGTTTGTTCATTCCATAAAAACAAATTTGAGGATTAATATCTATTGTGAATCCTGTGTTATATAAAGAAAATTTAGAACTTGTTTTTGAAGTCAAGATTCTTGACAAAGTAACTGCTTGCGAGTTTGCATAAGAAGACATAAATTTAATTCCATTAACATCTCCTATTGCATAGTAAGTAGGATTATTTTTAACTTTAAATGAATTATCAATAATTATTGATCCTTTAGAATTTAATTCTAATTCATATCTTGTATTTAAATTTCTTGTTTCACTTTTTTGATTATTAGTTACAATAATTTTTTCCACTTCAACATATCTTTCTTGATTTTGAGAAATAAAGTTTATTCTTGTAACAGTATCTGAAACTTTAACATGATCAGTTATTTTAGATTCCAAACATCAGGTAATTTTTTCATTAGAAAAATCATTTTTTAAAACATATTCTAAGTCATCATCAAAGTTATTGAAAGGGTTAACATTTTCATCAAAAATATAAACATTGGTTCCTAATAAAGAAAAAGCATAAGCTAATTCTAAAGCTTGCACATTTGTTCCATAAATTGCAACAGAAGAATAAAATTTATTAATTTTTGATATTTCATTTAAGCTTAAATACATATCTCTATGTAATTTAGGATACATATTTTCATCAGGTTTTGTAAAATATGAACCAGTTGCAAAAACAAGTTTTTTAAATCCATAATGTTCACCATTTAATAATAAAGAATATTCATCTATTTCTTCTACTTTACCTTTTTTAAAATGAAAAAAAGAATTAGATTTTAATGGTGTTAATAATTCTAAATTTTGTTCTTTATTAATAAAATTAATTCTTTCTGGTAATGAAGATAAAATAACTTTTGGATCTTCATTTCTACTAATCATTCTTTTAACTATTTTCGTGAAATTTCTTAAGTCCAAAGATGTTTTAATACCTAAATCATCCTTATCTATTATTAAAGTTTTTAATTCTTTTTTAATTAAATGACATGCTAAAATGATCCCTGTTTGACCACCACCTATAATAGCAACATCAAATTTTTCTTTAATATTGTTTTTGTTTGATTTTTTAAATTTATTTTTTTTAAGACTCATTTAGCATTTCCTATTTTTAATTTAATTTTTATAAAAAAATTATAACAAAAGATATAATAATTTAATGTATCGATTTTTTGTTTCACATAAGCTTGATAATAAGAAATTTGAACTTGATAAAGATATTTTAAATCATATAAAAGTACTAAGATTAAAAAAAGATGAAAAGATATATTGCATTTATGAAAAAGAAGTGTATTTATGTCATGTAGAAAATAATTATGCAATTATAGAAGAAAAAACTAATATTAATAATGAATGGGAGCATGATGTTTATTTATTTGCAGCAATTATTAATATCAAAAGATTTGAATGATTAATCCAAAAATCAGTTGAATTAGGAGTTACTCATTTTATACCAATAATAACTAAAAATGTAAATAAAAAGTATTTAGATCAATTTGAAAACAAAATAATAAGATTTAATGAAATTGCCAAAAATGCATCAGAACAATCTTTTCGCAATATTTTAATTAATATAGCTAAACCTGTTGCTTTTGAAGATGCAATAAAAATAAAAACAAAACACAAATATATAGCTCATGAAAAAGTTGATTTCTCAACAAACAATGATCAAAGTATTTTATTTGAATCTGATATATCTTTTTTTGTTGGTCCTGAAGGCGGTTTTGATGAAACTGAAATTAAAAAAGCCATTGATAATAATATTATTCCTATTTCACTTGGAAAAAGAATTTTAAGATCAGAGACTGCATCACTTTATTTATTATCAAGAATTATGAAATAAATTTATTTTGAATTATCTTCTAAATATTATCTTCTAAGTAATGATAATAATTATCTTTTTCTTTATTAAATGCAATATCCATATTTTCTATATCAATGTTGCAAATATAGTAAACATTGCCTTTGAAATCTAAATAATAAGGTTTTAATTTTCTTCATAAATTATTTTCATGGAATTTTAATGTTGAATTATATTCACCATCTAAAATTAAAGAATTTTTAGGAATTTTCATTGGAATAGGATGATATTTTAATAATTCAAAATTAGTTTCTGCTTGAACAAATTTTAAACGTTTTTGATGATTGTATAAGAACATTGAGAAGCAAACTTGAGCATTTTTTTCTGAAATTCTTCAATAGTTTTCAATAAATCTTAATAACCCTTGTTTTAAAGTTAAAGACATCATTAAAACTTCTAATTCTTGTTTTGTAGATGAGGTTTTGAAGAAAACTCTAGCATAACAGCTTATGTCAGATAAATTATTTCTATATAAATTTTCATTTGAATAAATAAATAAATTTTTAAAAATTGATAAATCTTTTAATGAATTTTTTAAGAAATCTTCAAATTTACCAATATGCATCAATGGAAAATTTTCTAAATTTATTAGTAATGATGAATATGTTTCATAATTACCATTAAATAAATTATTATTTTTTGGTTTCATAAAAGAAGCG
Source organism: Metamycoplasma sualvi (assembly GCF_045276925.1). Classification (GTDB taxonomy): domain Bacteria; phylum Bacillota_I; class Bacilli_A; order Mycoplasmatales; family Metamycoplasmataceae; genus UBA710. Next base: position 540,295 of record NZ_CP174167.1, on the reverse strand, counting down.
ATATTTGTAATTTTTTTAATTGAATAATCAAAATTTATTCCATTTAAAGGTGAAGAAACAATTTCTCATTTATTATTATCTTTTATTATGTTATATTCCACATTATCAATAACAAATTTTTTCTTTCCAGATCTTTCTGCTATTGTTAAAGATGAAGCAACAAATACACCTGTTGAATCTTTGTCAAAATAGTCAATATTTCATCCGCCTTCAATATTAGAACCAAATTTATCTTTAAATATAATTCTATTAGCAAAGTCTGTTGCAAAAGTTTTGTCTCCAAATTGGATTTCTCATTGTTTAATTGCAATACTATATAAATTAACACCCATATTTAAAGTATTTGGATTAATATTTAATTTATCCAAATAATTTAAATTATTTAATTTCATTTGATTGATCTTGTCATCTAATTTCAATCTTTCTAATTGAATAGTTTGTTCATTTAATTTGTTAGTTAATTTTTGAATAATACTCTCTGAAGAATTACTATCTAAAAAATTATCTTGAACAATTAATGTAGAATCTAAATTTTTGTTACTTCTTAAATCATCATCAAGTTTTAAATAACTTGTAGTATCAATATTTGATTCTTTTTTGATGTTATTAAAATTATTCAATAAAGAAAATTCTTTCATTTTTTGAATTTCATTTTTTAAATCTTTTAATTTTTGATTGTTTTTCTCTATAACATTTTTTTGTTCATTGTCTTTTAATTGGTTCAACTCAATTTCTAATGTTTTAATTTCTTTTTCTTGTTGTTTGATTAAATCATCATTTAAATTATTAAAATGAAATTCACTATCTTTAATGTCTAAATCATTACTTGATTCAAATAAAATGTCTTTACTTTCTTCTGTTTTATTTGTATTTTCTTCTATTTTATTTGTACTTTCCTCTACTTTATTTGTATTTTCATCTTTGTTTACATCAGCTGTTTTGTATTCAATTAAATTTATATCTCATTCACCTGTCAAATTTTTATTAACAGAAAAAATTTTGTCATTAACAATAAATTCTTCATGCTCTTTTTCTGTTATATTTTCAGGAAATTCTTTTTTAGAATCTAAATGAACAATTAAATATTCATCATTACCAAAATTAATTAAAGTTCAACCATAAGGAGAATTATAATTTTCATAATCATCTTTATTTATAACTCTTCCTGAAAAGTCCTTTCCTGTTGTATTATTTTCACCAATTTGACTATTTCAAATTTGATTTTTTATTTCTAATAAATCTAATTCTTTATTGTTCATCATAATTTATAAATTATATCATAATATTGACCAAATCATTTATATATTAAATAATACTAACTACAAAAACTTTAATAAACAATAATTTATTGTAATTTTTTTAATGTTTCTTTATTTAAGTTGTTTATTAAATAAGAACCTACAACATTAAAAAGAGAACCATGTTCAAAAAGTTTTTTAGAATTTAAATCATTTATGCCACCATCTATTTGAATAACGGTTGGCAATTTTTCTTCATTTATAAAATTTTTTATTTCTTTTAACTTGTTATATGTTTTTTCGATAAATTGTTGTCCACCAAATCCAGGTTCTACTGACATTATAAGAACAAGATCAAATAAATATAAAATTGGTTGAATTTTATTAAAATCAGTTGATGGTTTAATTGCTATTCCTACTCAATTAGTGTGAGAAAACTCATTAACAAATTTAACAATATCTTCTTCTTTTTCAAAAGATTCATAATGAATTGTTAAACAAGTAACATAATCTTTTAGTTCATGGGCATATTTAAAAGGATCATTAACCATTAAATGAGCATCTGATAAATGTTTTTTACATGTACTTTTAAATGATTTAATTTCATCAATAGAAATTGCTTCATTAGGGACAAATTTATTATCCATAACATCATAATGAAATCATTGAATTCCCATATCTATTAAATTATTAATAACTTCTACTCTTTGATCTTTTGGAACATTTAAAATAGAAGGAGTCACTTGTTTTTTAATCATAATTTTTCTTAGCCCCCAATATCTCTAATAGCATTTTAATATAATTCTCATATCTTGAATTTAATAATTTTTTCATTTCTAGTTGTTTTTTAATTTCACAATTTTTTTCTTTATAATGCAAACAAGAATTAAATTCACATAATTTAGATCAATTTTTAAAATCAAAATATGATTTTGCTAATTCTTCTTTTGTTAAATTTATAACAAGTGAACTAAATCCGGGAGTATCAATAATTTTCATATTTTCTTCTTCAAATATTTCAACAACTCTAGTAGTATGTTTACCTCTATTTAAAGCTTTAGAAATTTCATTAGTCTCATTAGATAAGTTAAATAAATTATTTAATAAAGATGTTTTTCCAGCACCAGACTGTCCTGTAAATACTGTTAATTTATTTTTCAATGTATTTTTTATTTCATTTCAGTTAGAAGAATTATCATGATTATTTATCATAAAACATTTATATCCTTGAGATTGATAATCATAATAAGGTTGTTGATTACCTAAATCACTTTTTGTAAAAATAATTACAACAGGTATTGATTGAGATTCAATTATAGCTAACATTTTGTCAAGCAATAAAGATGAAAAAGAAGGCTCACTTAATGCAGTAACAATTATTGCTTGATCAATATTAGCAACCTTAGGTCTTATTAATTCATTTTTTCTAGGTTTAATTTTTGTTAATAATTGTTCATCCTTAAACTCTACATAATCACCAACTAAAGGAGTAATATTATTATCTCTTAATGATCCGCTTGCTCTTAATCTAAAAATTTGATTATCAAAAGATTTTACATCATAAAATCCTGCAATTATTTTAATAATTTGACCTTCTTTAATCATTTTTAAATAATTATAAATAATTTTATAATTTTAAATATAATGTATTTTTAAATAAAAAAGAAGAAACTTATGAAATCAAAAGATAAAAAAATTATTATTATTGGTGCTGGAATAACAGGAGCAGTTGTTGCTAGAAAATTAGCTGAAGAAGGTTATTCAGTCATTGTTTATGAAAAAAGAGATCATATTGGTGGAAATATGTATGATTATAAAAAAGATGGTGTTTTAATCCATAAATATGGACCACACATTTTTCATACATCAAAACAACATGTTAATGAATTCATGAATCAATTTTGAGAATTAAATGGATACAAAAATATTGTTGAAGCCTATGTAAAAGATAAATTAATCCCTATTCCTTTTAATTTTCAGTCAATAGATATTTGTTTTCCAGAAGAAGCTGAAGAAATTAAACAAAAATTAAAATCTTTATATCCGGATAAAGATACAATTCCAATTTTAGAATTAAAAAAATCTAATGATCCATTAATACAAAAAGTAGCAGCTTTTGTTTATGAGAATATTTTTTTAAACTATACAACAAAAATGTGAAATCTAAGACCGGACGAAATTGATGAGTCTGTGACAGCAAGATTGCCAATTATTTTATCTAATAGAAATACATATTTTCAAGATATTTATGAAGGCCTACCTAAAGAGGGGTATACAAAAGCATTTGAGAGAATGTTTGATTTACCTAATATTAAAGTCATTACTAATTTTAATGCTATAGATAAAATTGCTTTTGAAAATGACCATTTAAAATTTAATAATGAAGATTGTTATATTGTTTATACTGGGCCTTTAGATAAGCTGTTTGCAGATAAGTTTGGTAAATTAGAATATCGTTCTTTATTTTTCCAATTTGATATTATTAATAAAACAAATTTCCAGAAAACTGGTGTTGTTAATTATCCAGCAGATCCTAAGATGACAAGAATTACTGAATATAAAAATATGACATTACAGAATATTAATGATATTACAGTTATTTCCAAAGAATTTCCAGGAACATATGATGAAAATGATGATAAATGAAATGAACCTTATTATCCTCTAGCAACAGATAAAGCTAGAAATCAATATGATAAATATAAAGAATTTGCAAAACAATTTAAAAATTTATATATTGGAGGAAGGATGGGTCTTTATCGCTATATTAATATGGATCAAGCAATTGAAGAAGCTTTAATATTGGCTGATAAGATCATCGAAGAAATTAAAAATGATTAATGATAATATTTTTTTTTCAATCATTATACCAATGTATAATGGTGAAATATTTATAGATAATTGTTTGCATTCTATTTTGAATGAGCAAACATTAGAAACTGGAATTTTAAATTATATAGAAATTATTGTAATTAATGATGGTTCTAAAGATGATTGTTCAACAAAAGCCAAAAAATGAGCAACTGAATGAAATCACAAATTACATAAAGAATTCATTAAAGTAATCGATAAAGAGAATGGACAATATGGCTCAGTAATTAATTTAGGTCTAACTTTAGCTAGAGGTAAATATACAAAAGTATTAGATGTTGATGATATTTTTAATACAAAAAATTTCATTGAAATTGTTCAAATTATTGCTAGCTTAAGAATGGATATTGATGTTATTATTACTGATTTCATTTTTGATAAAGTAATTAAAAACAAGCAAATTATTTATAAATGAGATAAATATTTTGAGCCATACAAAATATTAAAAATGAGTGAATTAAAATATCCAAATTCAATTATTACAATGCATTCAATTATTTATCGTACTAAATTTTTACAAAGTATAGATTACAAACAAATAGAAGGAATTTATTATTCAGATTCTCAATATGCAGTCATACCTTTTTCTCAAGCTAAGTTTTTATATTACATCAATATTCCTCTATATCGTTATTACATCGGAAGAAATGAACAATCAATTAACATTAAAACAATGGTTAAAAATAGAGAAGATCAGAAAAAAGTTATGAATGTGATTTTAGAAGAATTGTTTAAATTGGATTTAACATCATTTAAGCAAAAAAAATATGCATGAAAAATAGCTAAGAATATGTTAGAGTGACAAATTCTAATTATTTCATATGATAGTAATATTAAAAATAGAAGAGAAGCAATCTATAATACTTTACAAAATGTTTTAAAGCAATGTAAAACTAATAATAATTATTATGCTTTTCAAATCATTTCCACAGGAGCTTTATCAAGATTAATAAAATTCACAAAAGGATATGGTGTTGTATTTTTAATTAAAATTGCCGAAAAATTATATGCAAAATATAAATTAAATATTATGGCAGATTGAGATTAAAATAGTTTTATTTGATCAGTTGAATTTAAATGATTAATAATACCTAAATTTTCAAATTTATCTAATGTAGTCTTATTGATTAAAGTTCTTTTGATTAAATCATCTTTAGAGGTAAAAGCTTTTTTATTTCTTGCTTCTACAATTGAATTTGCAGCAGCTATTCCTAAACCATCAACAACAATGAATGGGGGAATTAAAGCTTTATTTTGATAATCAATTTTTCAACTTGTTGCCTCAGAAAGATTTAAATCTATATTTAAGATTTTAAATCCTCTTGCTAGCATTTCATTGATGATTTCAAATATTGGTATTAAACTTTCTTCTTTTTGGGTTATTTTTTCTTTGCTATTAGCATATTGTTTTGCTTCTAGTTCTTTAATTTTTTTCTCTATTTTTTCTTTTGAACTAATAGCACTTTCTAAATCAAAAACATCAGGTCTTACTGTATAAAAAGCTGCATAATATTCTAATGGATAATATATTTTAAATCAAGCAATTCTTCATGCCATCATTACATAAGCAGTTGCATGAGCTTTAGGGAACATATATTTAATTTTATTTAAAGAATTAATATATCAACTTTCAATACCATTTTCTTTTAATAATTTTTCATCTTCTGGTGTTAATCCTTTTCCTTTTCTAACTTTTTCCATGATTTGGAAAGAAGAAGACGGATCAACTCCTTTTTTCATTAAATAAACCATAATATCATCTCTACATGAAATAACTTCATTTAATTTTTTCCCTTGTTTAATTAAATCTTCAGCATTACCGTTTCACACATTAGTACCATGAGACAATCCTGAAATATTAATTAAATCATTAAATGAGGCAGGTTTAGCAACTTTTAACATTTTTCTAACGAACTTAGTTCCAAACTCCGGAATTCCCAATACTCCAGTTTGTTCGTTATTAATATCTTTTGGTTCAATTCCTAAAGGTTTAGTTGAAGAAAAAAGTTCTAAAACCTTTTTATCTGAAAAAGAAATATCTTCTATTTTAACTTTTGTTCATTCTTGTAATAACTTAATAACAGTAGGGTCATCATGTCCTAATAAATCTAATTTTAAAATATTATCATGAATAGCATGGAAGTCAAAATGAGTAGTTCTTCATGCACTTGCAACATCATTTGCAGGATAATTAACAGGAGTAAAATCTTCTACATCAAATTCTTGTGGAATAATAATAATTCCTCCAGGATGCTGCCCTGTAGTTCTTTTAGATCCTTCAATTTTTTGAGCTAAAAAATTAATATAAATATTAGATTTTTCAATTTTATTATCTTCAAAATATTTTTTTACAAACCCAAATGCTGTTTTAGAAGCTACTGTTGATATAGTACCAGCTCTAAAGGTTCTAGTTGCTCCAAAAATTTTTCTTACTTCTTCATGAATAATCGGTTGATATTCTCCTGAGAAATTTAAATCAATATCTGGAACTTTATCTCCATCAAACCCTAAGAAAGTTTCAAAAGGAATTGTTTGTCCATCTTTATGTAAATTTGTAGAACAATTTGGACATAATTTATCATCAAGATCAAAACCGCTTGTAGTACTTGGATTTTCTACAAATTCATTATAGTTACATTGATAACAAATATAATGAGGAGATAAAGGATTAACTTCAGTTATTTTGCTTAATGTGGCTACAATTGAAGAACCTACAGAACCTCTAGAACCTACTAGATAACCATCATTTAAAGATTTTTGCACTAACTTGTGACTAATTCAATATATGACACTAAATCCATATTTATTAATTGGTTCAAGTTCCTTATCAATTCTTTTTTTAATAATATCTGGAAGTTCTTTTCCATATATTTTGTGAGCATTTTGAATTACTAAATTTTGTAATTTTTCTTGAGAATTATCAAATGTTGGTGGATATAATTTTGATTTAATAATTTCAATATTATCTTCTATTAAAGAGTCAAAAGTAATAGTATTATCAACAACAATTTCTTGAATTAATTTTTCAGAATTTAAAAATTCAAATTGCTTTATCATTTCATTTGTTGTTAAAAATTTTTGAATAGGATATTGAGGATTTTGTTCATTGTATTTATATAAAGGATGTCTTCTCCCTTCCAATCCCTTAGTATTTATATAAATATGATGAGCAATAATATCTTCTTCATCAATATATCTAACATCTCCAATAGCAATAATTAATTTATTTTTTTTCTTAGCAATTAAAATAATTTCTTTTAAAATGCTTTTAATTTCTTCTTCTTTAATATTTTGTCTTGATATTAAATGAGAAAACAAGTGAGGACTAGGAATACCTATAAAATCTCATTTATCTATTTCTTGTTCTAAATCTTTAGTTGTTCCAGTAAAACCTAAATCAATTAATTTTGTATTTATTGAAGCAGGGCCTATTAATAAATTATGATAATTTTTTAAATCTTCTTCAAATAATCTAGGGCCATCATAATAGTTATCTGTTAATGAATGAGAAACTAATTTGAATAATTCTTTTACACCTTCTTGGTTTTTGGCATAAATTGCAATATCATAACTCATTTTTTTATTATTTAAAAATGAATCATTTATTTTAGCAAGATCATCAAAAGTTTTTATATTTTTTCTTTCTAAAAGCTCAATCATATTTAATCAAACTTGCTCTAGAACATTAGCATCATAATCCGCCCTATGAGCCACAGAAGCATCATAAATAATATTCATTTTTTTACAAACAACTTCTAAACGATAAGATATAGAAACTGGAAATAAATATCTTGATACAGCTAATGTATCAACAATAGGGTTTTCAATTTCATCAAAACCAGATTCTGTTAATTTTTGATTAAGAAATCCAATATCGAATTGTGCATTATGGGCTACAAGAACATAATCTTTAAATATTTTTTTAATTTCTATTATTGCATCTTTTTGATTATCAAATTTAGCTTGTTTATCTAACATATCTTGAGTAATACCTGTTAATTCAGTTGTAAATTTACTAATTTTTTGAGAAGGTTTTATAAAAAATTGAAGATTATCTTTCACTTTGAAGTTTTCTACAATAATGGCACCAAATTCTATAATTTCCCCATTTCTAGGATTTAATGAAGTTGTTTCTAGATCGAAAATAACATAATTACCATTTTTTAGTAATTCTGTACTATTGCTATGTTTTATTAAATTATGTTTTTTAGAAATTACACTAAAAGTACATCCATAGATAGGTTTAATACCTATTTTTTTAGCATTATTAAATATTTCAGGGAAAGCTTGGATATTTTGATAATCAACAAAACCTATAGATTTTAAACCGATTTTTTTAGCATGTTTCATTAAATCAGTTGCTGAAATAAAACCATCCATTGCAGATAAAGAAGAACGAACTGATAATTCTATTCTTTCTCCATTTTCTTCTTTCTTATTGTTATTTTTACTTTCTTCTTTAATTTCATCAATAGAAATTATTTGAAGAAAAAAATTGGAAGAATTGTATTCTTGTTTTTTTTCTCCTGTAATAGAAATATTAGATCCAACTTTTATTCATTCATATTTATCTTTTTCACCTTGTCTAACAAAATATTTAGCAACCAATGCTTCTGAAGAATCAAATACAAATATAGAAACAATAATTAAGTTTGTTTTAGTAATTGTTTTTTCAATATTAAAAACCTTTCCATCTATTTTTATATATTTTTCATGTGTAGAATAAAAATTATCTATATTCATTTGAAAAATTTTTTTAGAACTTTTATTTTCAAAATTTCTTTTATTATTAATCATTTGCACTTTACTTTCTTGTTGTTTTTTGATAAAGTGTTTAAATTCTTCATTATTATTTTCATCTTCATTAAAATTAAAAGTCATTTTAGTTTTCAGTTCAAATTCTAAATCATTAATATTAAAAAAATTTTTAATATTGTCTATATTAATATTTTTTTCAAAATTCATTTGATCTATTAAAGTATTAAATTCTAATATTGCCTTATTTTTAGAAATTTCAAAAACCAAATTTTTCGCATCTAAATAATCATCTAAATTTTTATTAAAAAGCAATTTAGAACCAAATTTTAATAAATCATATATTCTCTTATCAGAATAATTTTTATTGATAAAAGAAATTTTTATTTTTAAATTTGTTGGTTTAAAAAAAGCAACAGATTTATCATAAAAAATGACAAGTTCATTATAAGTAGGAATCGAAAAAAAAGAGATATCAAAAAAAGTTGTAGAGTTTTTTATATCTTTATCTATAACAACATTATTAATCTTAGAATCAATCAAATAATCATTAATTTTAAAATCTATTTGTTGACAAAATTTTTCAAAAGCTCTTTCCATATCTCAAATATTTTAATAAATATTTGGTTTTTTATTTTTAAATTAAAAATTTATTTAAAAAAGAAAATATATAAAGAAAAATTTATTAATATTTGTTCCTTATTTAATACTATAAATTAACAAAAAGCAATTAAAATTAATATTTATTTTTTTAACTTTTTATTTCTTGCCACAAAGTAAATAATTGCAAATATATCTCGAGTTGCAACTGAAGCTACACCAATACTGACATAAGTAAGTAATGACATGTTATTAGCAACATTTGGAGTATGAACATAGTAATCAAATACATTAGGATTATTAAGTTCTGAATTACCTTTTTTGTTAGTAAATTGAATAGCAATATCTTGGAATTTAAAGAAGTTGTATAATGCATTAGATTTTCCATATCTTACCATCAGCATTTTTGCAATATTCATATGAGGAGTTTTAATAGGTTATGAAAAAAATGATCTTTATAAAGTAAAAATATTAATCATATGGATGTTCCATTTGAAAGTAAATAAATTAATTAAGCAATTCTAAAAGATAGTTTTTTAAATTATTAACTTTACCAACAACTTTAGAAATTAGCACCCCTTCTTGATCTATAAAACAAATTCTTGGAACTTTAGTATCATCAAAATAATGTTTTCTAACCATACGATTTTCATCATAAAAAACCTTAAAATTTTTTCAAGTATTTGATCATAATTTTAATCTGTCTTTAGAATCACTTGTAGAAAAAAGTCAAGCATCAAAACGATCTTTAATACCCGCTTCCTGTTTTCATCTATCAATCTCTTCAAACATAGCTTGAGAATTTGAGCAATCTATTTTAAAGAACATAATTATAGTAACTTTGTTATTTTTAATATTATCAGATAACTTTACTTTATTATCGTTTACATCAGTATATTCAGTCTGGAATAAAACATCATTGTATTGATACTTATAATTTTCAGGTGTTGGTTCATTTTGTAAATTTTTAGGTGTAAAAATTACATCATAGGAAGGATTTTGTTCAGAAATTGTAAATTCTCTATTTACTTCCATTCCATTTGGAATATTACTTACAATAACACATCTATATGTGCCTGTTGGTAATTCAAATTCAGTAACAGGGCCAATAATTTGTTTGTCATCAAGAAATGGCTCTGTATTTCCATCTTTATAAAAATCAATAACTGGATTATAATTATCAAGCAATTTTCCATTAGATCTTTTAAAAGTTATTTTAAATTTTGTAGTACCAGTTGAAGGCTGACTTGTTGAAGGTGTTTCAATTTGGAACCCTGATGTTTCTCAATAAGAAGTAGTAGTATAACTTCCTTTTTGAATTTGGTAATAAACTCTTAATGTTCCTTTTGCAATTGAAGAATTGTTACTATTAGTTTCAGTTCTTGAAAAAGAAACTTGGATTCCTTTTTCCGCATCACCACTTCATAAACCATCAAATCATTCATTTATTTCTGTTTCTGTTCTTATATTTTCAGCAGGAGTAGTAGCTTGCTCAGATTTTTTATTTTCTTTTATTACAGGATTTGTTAATTTGCTTATAAAATCTTCAACATCAATTCGATCTTGGTCTTCAGAAGGCTGACTGGTTGAAGGTGTTTCAATTTGGAACCCTGATGTTTCTCAATAAAAAGAAGTAACATAACTTCCTTTTTGAATTTGGTAATAAACTGTTAACATTCCTTTTGCATCATCAGAAGAAGCATATCTAAAAGTTACATTTATTCCGTTTTGCGATTGTGGTAAATTATCATATCAATTTTTTACATCATCTTCAGTTTTAATTGAAGAAGCTAATGTTTGTGCTTTTAAATTCTCTTTATCTGTTTTTAATGTTGGATTTATATTTTTGACAAAATCTTCAACATCAATTTGATCTTGGGTTTTATCACTTATTTTAAACCCATTATCCTCTTTTGTGTAAGTAAGCTTATTTCCATTTTTTTCAATAAGATACACTATTTTAAGTACGCCTTTTGTATTATCAGAAGAAGCATATTGAAAAGTTACATTTATTCCATTTTGTGATTGTGGTAAATTATCATATCAATTTTTTACATCATCTTCAGTTTGAATTGAAGAAGCTAATGTTTGTGCTTTTAAATTCTCTTTATTTGTTTTTAATGTTGGTTTTATATTAGCAACAAAATTCTCTAATGTCATTTCATCATTTTCTGGTAAATTGCTTCTACAACTATTAACTATTAATATTGGTGAAAGAAAGATTGGGAATGACATTAATAATCCAACAGGTAATAATTTTTTCTTCATAATATATTAATTTTAACGCTTTTATATGGAAAATTAAAAAGGGTTACTCAGTGTTACAATTTTTAAATTAATGAAACATGATGAAAAAAAATGAATTAATTAAAAATAAAATTAAAATGATATCAGTTTAACATATAAAAAAATGAAAATAAATGTTGTTTTTCCAACTTTTTTCTCTTTCTTTATTATGTTGCTTAATGCATTAATCATTAGTCTTTCAATATTAGCTCTTATAGCATCTTATAGAATTAGTTAAAGAAATAACCAACAAAAAATCAACATTTTAATATTATTATTTTTCCTACAATTGTTGTTTTCTACAATTTGTTTATTTGTGTTCTCAATTTTAGAAATAAAAAAAGTATCTAGTCCCTGTAAGGAAAAGAAACTTTTTTCGAATTGTTCTACATTAGCCCAATATTTATAGACTATCATTTTTTTGGATCTATTGATATTCTTGCATTAATTTAAAATATTTTTATAGTACTAAACTTTTATTTTTTAAATTTTGTAATTAAACCTAGTATTGCCAAACATATGACAATTAAAGATATTATAGCAATGATTGTCGAAACTAATATAACTGTTGTTTCTGGGGAAGTTTTTTTATTAGCAGTAGAAGGATTAACTTCCAATAAATCACTATAAGCTGCTTCATAATTTTTTGTTTCCATAACACAAGCTTTAACATAATATGTGTCGCCTGCATTTGGTTTATCTGATAATTCAATTAGACCATCTTTATCTTTATAGTATTTATAAATAATATTTTCTTGACCAAACAACGATGTTGCTATTGGATTATCATTTGATATTTTAAATGAAGTAATTTTATTTTTTGCTTTAACAATTGTAAAATTAATATTTTTTTCATTATTAAAATAATTTATTCCATTTATTGTTATATTTGCTTCACCCACTTCAATATTATTTCTATATGAAATATCATAATCTACACCTGATATTAATAATTTATTATTAAATTTTAATTTAATATTAGGTTTAATTTCATTTCCAGTATAGTAAAGAGGCTGGGTCTCAAGCAATTCATTAGTTGCATCATTTATGTCGGATATTACAGTTTCTTTATTGACGTTAACAGCAAACATTGTTGTTTGATAAAGATTAGCATCATCTTTTACATATTTAATTTTGTTATTCTCATTTAAACCATCTTTTAATTCTCCATCATTTTCAAATTGTCATCCCTCTGGTAAAACAATATCAGAATAGCTAACAATTTTTTGATCAAAACTATTTTTTATATTAATATAAGCAATTCCAGTTTTATCATCAAAAGAACCAAGGCCATTTAAATCTAAGTTTGGTTTGTCACCTTTTACTATAATTGAATAACTTTTTTTACTTCCTTTGTAATCATTTAAACCTTTAACTGTAGTTATTAGTGTTCCTACTTGTTCTGGATTATCTGCATTGGTTTCAATAATTTGTCTTTGTTCAACAATATAGTCTTGATTTTCTCTTAAAATTTTACCTTCATATTCAACAATTGGAGAAGGGTTTGAAGTGGCTCCATTATAATTAAATTTTTGTTCATTAAAACTAACATCAGCATAAAGTAAGTTGTTATTTTTAACAGCTTCTTTAGCTGTTGTTGCAGTTAAAGCTTTTATGATAGCAACATTGTATTGAGCTCTATCAAGATCTGCTGTTGCACAATTTAATCATTGATTATTATTGTCATAAAAAGTCAAATCATTTGTAGAATATGTTTCGCTTGAAAATAATATTCTAGCATCATTAGTATCATTTATTGGTTCAAGAACAATACTAAAGTAAGTTCCTGGTTCTAATTCAATTTCTTTATTAAATTCCAATGTGTATTGACCACCAAAATTTATTGAATTTGGATATACGTCACTCAATTGTTCTAGAACTTTTGTTCCACTCTCAGGATTATTAAATTGTGAATATCTATTAATTGGGTTAGCATCTACATTGGTATATACTGTAGCTTTAACTTTTGCATTTTTCCCGATCAAACCAAATGAAACCCCTTTTAATTTTTCAATGCTATTATATGCTGCCTTTTTAACTGGGAAAATTGCAGCTACTTTTTTAGTTCCAATTTCTGCTGAATCCATAATTTTTGCCATACCATCATAATAATAGATATTTTGATACTTATTCTTGTTTACATAATCAAAGGCTACAATATCAAATATTTTTGAATCATATGATAAGTAAAAATATCCACTATCAAACTTATTTGTTCCTCAACTATTTTTCACAATTCATGCACCATTGCGACTAGGTTTTGTTGGTCCAAATTTATTTTTATCATAATCATCATCTCAACCAACAATTGTTGCAGCATGGTCAAATGAAGAGCTTGTTGCATAATAAGAAGTATAATTGCTTGATTTATATGCAAATGCCACAGCTCCATATTTAGCAATGGTTCTTTTAATTTCTTGAACATCATTTTGTATGTTAATTATGCTTTGCAATCAAGCTGCTTTTTCCCCTGTTACACTGTTAGGATTTTCAGTAACAATATCCGCATTTTGCTGCATCATAATTTGTGCATGGTGAAAAAGTGAAATTGCTCCATTTCCTAATTGTCTTCTAAAAGTATCTTTCTCTGTTAATCTTAAAACATCAGTATCTGCATTTCTTATATTGACAGCTGAATCAATTTTTTTAGATGATAAACCAAAATTTTGATTGTGATATTTTCCATCTAAAACATTTTTATATAACATATTAACTTCACTTGAAGCTGCAAATGCATAAGCTCAACATATCCCTTGTGCTCCTTGGTCTTTAACAGGAGTAACAAGATTATAACTACGCATATCAAGTTTTTTTAAAGATGCAATCTCATCTACTGAAAGCTTTCTTAACTCATCTAAAGTAGGAGTTGACACTTCAATTGTTTGTGCGTTTTCTAATTTATTAACTACATTTGAATTATTAGTTAGACTTGTGCTTGTTTTGTTAGTTGGTATAAATGAACAAAATAAAAGAGTAGGTAGTAATAAAAACACAAAAGCTATTATATTTGTAAAAAATTTTATTGATTTATTTTTTTTCATAATAATCACTTCATTTTTACTTTTATATATTTATATATTTTAACACAGCGAAGGAAATACAATTAGACTTGCAATATTTTTAGCCCCTAATGCTTGATACAATCAAAATGGAATTTTAGAAAATAGAAGAAAATCTTTTGAAACACTAATTAAAGATTTTAAAGATGATCAAAAACAGGAAACAAAGATTAATGCTCCAATTTGAGCTTCTTCAATTGGGTCAGGTGATAAATTAACTAAAGATGTTGTTAGTGAAAATGTTATTAATACAGAATTTATTTTCAAAAATAAAAATAAATTTGTTGTTGGATCAAACCAAATTAAATATTCTTCTTATATTAGAATTGATAGTGTAGAACAAGTTGGAAATAGAAAAATTAAATTGATTTTTATTTTGAGTGCAAATAGTTGATATGATGAAAATGGAGAATTATCACAATCACCAACTGTTACATTTGAAACTATTAAATTAGATAGAGATTTACTGCTTGATGCTGATGAATGTGCCGGCATTCCTTAGACTAAATGATGAAATATTACACTTTTATGTCTTTCTTCAGCTGCGTTTGCATTGTCGATTATTTGAATTATTAGAAAAATTTTAAAAATGAAATCAATAAATTTTTAATTGTTTTTTCAATTCTTTTAATAATTTCGCCAACCAATGCTCTTTCAACACCATTTGCTTTAATCATAACAAATGTTCTTTGCATAAGAAACTCCTAAGAAACAATCACATCTACAAGATATGAATATGATTAATAATGAAGAAATTAATATATGAGAAATAATTTTGTTGATAAATGCTTTAAAAAATGATATATAATTTAAGATAATTTAAGAAATGAAAATATATGAAATTATATTTTCCTAATTAAATTCTAAATAAATTAAGGAGTTGAATTATGAAAACAAAATTTTTGCTAGGAACAACAATTTTATTAGGAACATCATTACTACCATTATCAGTAATTTCTTGTTCTAACCAAGTGACTTCAAGTGAAGGAGAAAATAAACCTTCTAACCCAGGTCAAGATAATACAAATCCAAAACCTCCTACAGATAATGAAGGAGAAAACAAACCTTCTATCCCAGGTGAAGATAATACAAATCCAAAACCTCCTACAGATAATGAAGGAGAAAACAAACCTTCTATCCCAGGTGAAGGTAATACAAATCCAACACCACCTACAGATAATGGAGGACAACAACCTTCACAACCAACAATTGTGTATCATGAAATAACAGGATATGATGATATTGATGCATTTATTAAAAATGACAAAGAAGTCATTTCTAATCTAATATCACAGGTTAATGAAACATTTAGATCATTAGAGTTATCTAAATGAGCAGTTGAGCCTAAAATTATTTATGGTAATATGAGAGTTAATAATAAGATAAAAGAAGATGGATATATGTATATTGATATATCAGGAGTTACATTTTCTCCAACAACTCCAGCAAAACTAAAATATAGATATATTGATAATCAAGGGGTTCAAAAAGAAGCTTGAATATCAGCTGAAGGCAAATCTGTAAATATTGAACTTCATTTTAAATCTAAAATAGATTTTATTGGTAGTATTTTGTAAGAACAAAATCTTAATAACACTTCATGAATAGGATAGTGTATAAATAATTGTAGAAACTCCTTACAAACAAAATTGAAGTAAGGAGTTTTTTTGTAATTGTAATCGCAACACCTAAATTAATTATATTAAGATAAATTAAAATTAACATTAGTTAATGAATCTCTATTTTTAATATTGATTTTATTTTTATTAAATTGCTTTTTTGAATAAATCTAAACTAGATTTTCAATTAAAAATTCCTCTTGGCATTTTGTTAATTTTATTTTGAGTATCTAAAATGTCACTACATGATAATTGTGAAAAATCTGTTCTTTTTTTCAAAATCTTCTAATAATACCATTTATATGTTCGTTCGATCCTTTTTGATAAGAAATATAGGGTTTGCAAAAATAAACATGACATTTTATTCATTTAGCTAGTAAACCGATTTTTGAAAATTAAATTCCATTATCAATAGTAATTGATTTCACGTATAAATTATTTCTTTTTATTAATTGATAAACTTTTGAATTTAATTTCATAGGATCTTTAGTTTTAATTTTTTCAATAAAGACCATTCTAGATTTTCTTTCTTGATTAAATAAAATATCAATCAAAAAGCGTTCATTATGAGATAATTTATTTAGTTTTTTTGACATCCTTTCCACCTTTTTGGGTTGGAAAGGATTTTTTAATATTAAAAAATCACAACCCAACCTTTAATAATTATTGGTGTTGTGATTGTGATTACAATTTGGGAAAATTTATATAAATAAAATTTATTATCTATATATTAATTAATATAAGGGAACTGTTTCACCTATCAAAAGATTATTAAGAAGAAAAGGTGTTTTCATTGCTTTTAATGCTACATCATATGAATATTTTCCTTGAAGATCACCTGAGAAGTATCAAGTCATTTCTTTATTACCACCATACATAGCATACAAAATTGATATTGAAATAGGTTTTACTTTATATTTCATAATACCTGTAGCAAGATTTCTTTCTATCTCTTCTACTTGATATTCAATAGTCATATTGCTAATATAATTTGGATCTGGTATTCATCTGTTTGCTTGTCCATTATTTTTAACTTTTTGTTTTCATTGATCTCAATCTAGATTTCACATTCTTTTAAATTGTGATCTTACCATATCTTCTGAAATAATTTTACCTTTTAGTTTCATGTAAAATCTATTGTTAGTCTTATCTTTTGAAGCCACTTGAGGCATTGTATCTTGTGGTATACTTCCAAAAATATCATGTTGTGTTCAATAGATATATTCAGTAATATAAGATGTTACATCACCAATAGTTGTTGTCCTATCATCTAAAGCAATTCCCCTATTATTAGGTGTTGCTCAAGTGCGCAGATTATCTAAGTAAGTATCCTGAATTTTATGATTATCTGTTGAATTTTCAAAACTTAATATATAAGATTTTTCATTTTGTAAATCTTTTGAGAAGTATCAAACAATATTTGATAAAGTGTTTGTGTTAAAAGTAATTGTTGTTTTTATGGGAACAATTTTTGCATCTACACTAGTTGATAATTTTAAATCACCAGTAATTTGGATATTGAATTCAACAATAATGTTTTGAATTTTATTAATATTTGGGAATGTTCCTAAAGCATTAACAGCTTGAATTCATGCTTGACCTAATCAACTAAAAATTTTTGGGAATTGTTGTAATAATTCACTATTATTAAAAATGCCATTTGGATTTAACTCCATTGTAAATGCATTGTTTTCCCCACCAATTTTTTTGATAAAACTATCAATATGAGGATAATCCTTATATTCTTTTTTAACTCTACTATTAATTAATTGAATTGCTGAATCTAATACTGTATCACCTGAAATAGAAGAATAGCCCAAGTCAATTATTTCTCTTTCACCATTTGATCAATTTTTTATATCAGATAATTTAGAAAATCTTAATAAATTATCATCACTTAATCGAATTGCAAAATTTGTTTTTACATTCACATTTTTATATGAAATTTCTACACTAATTTGTGATTTTTCAATCACAGGTGTTGCATCTACTTTACTAATAAAATCTTTATTATTTAAATCATTATAATTACTAAAAATGGTTGATCTATTTAAGTAAATAAGATCTGTTGCTTTAATTTTATTGATCATAACCATAATAGATTCAGTATTTTGATTTAAATCACCAAAAACTCTACAATCAAAAATTTCTTGATTCAACATCATTGGTCTTAAAATATTTTGACCTTTTTCTATAATTGCTCCACTATTTACATTGTTGTTTAAACCCACAAATAATGTATAAGATGAAAATGGTCTTTCTTGTGAAAAATCAATTAAATATTCTTTATTTTCAATTAAAACTACCAACTGTTCAGGTTTTACATTTACTAAATTTTCATTTGTAGCATCTTTTGAAATTGAATACACAATTTCCATCTTTTGAATTTCTGATGAATCAGTTATATTTTGATTTTTGCTTTTACAATAAGAAATTACATCATTTCAATTATTTTCATTTAAAAAATAAGTTTTTGCAAATGCATTTAGTTCTGAAGTATCTTTATATGGAACTGGAATGGTAAATGAAATATAGTTATTTTTCTCATCTCTTTTAGTTGGTTTTAAAACTGAATATGATGCATTAATATTTTTGATAAACTCATCTTGTTTTGCATATAAAAATTCAATAACAGAGTTTGTTATATCACTAATACTTAATGATTGTGTTGCAATTGCTTGTGTGTCTTCAATATTTCATTTTCTTAATGATGCTATTAAAGATCCACCATTGTTAGATCCACCATTGTTAGATCCACCATTGTTAGATCCACCATTGTTAGATCCACCCGTTGATCCACCATTGTTGGTAGATTGTGAATTAACAATAGATATAGGAACAGCTATTGCTGCCACTGCTACTACAACTGCTGATCCAGCAATTAATGGAATCATAAGTTTTTTAACCATAATTTAAATCCTCCTCTAAATATATTGAGAAATTAGAAATTTTTAACCAAGATATTTTAAGAGATTATTTCGAAATTAAACATTAATTAATAGTCTTTAGAATTAATATATTAATTAATAATAAATCTCTAAAAAATAATTATACAACTTTTTTTGATAAATTTGATAGAATTGTACTCTTTATAAATTTACCAAATTAAATACCGATAAATAAAAAACCAGAGATTTCTCCCTGGCTGTCCTTGTAAAATATAAAAAAACCGAAAAGGACAACTAAATTATATGAAACTTCAATTTATATTTGAAAAAGAATTAGAAAAAATTAATTTAATTTTTGCATTAATGAATCAAATATCTGATTCTTCTCAAGAAAACTTTATTCCAAAAATGATGAAAAGATATGAATTCATCTCAAAAGCAACAAATTATTCTGTTGAAACAATTAGAAAAATGCTTTTTAAAACTAAAACTTATTGTTATAAAAAAATAAAAAATTATTCTTATAAACTATATTATTATGATTCAAATATTTATCTTAATAGATTAAATAATAAGAGAAAAAAATTAGAAATAATAAAACAACAAAATTGCTTATCTAAACACTTAGAAGTTGCTAAATTGATAAGAACAGTAGCTAAAGCAACCGGCAATAAAACTTCTGCCAAAACCTTATCCAAGATAATCAAAGAGAAATTAGGATTATATTATTCTCCAAAGCATTTATATCACTTAATTAGGCAAAATAAAATGAGTGGAGTAACATTAAGAATATTTCCATACCTAAAGCATGGTAAATACTATAAAAAACCCCATAAAATAGGCAAAAGAGTAATTGCAATACCCATTGATCAAAGAGATGAAATTATCAATAAAAGAATTAGATATGGTGATGTTGAAGTAGATACTGTAGAAGGAACTAAAACTGATAATAAATATCTTTCTACAATGATTGATCGAAAATCTAGAAGATTATCCATAACTATTTATGAAAATAAACAAAGTGATGAATTTTTAAAAGCAGTAGAAAATAACATCGAAAATATGAATCAAGAAATCAAATCGATTACATCAGACAATGGAACTGAAAATTATGACCTAGTTAAATTAAATATTCCATGATTTTCCACTAATCCATATTCTTCTTGACAAAAAGGTTCAATTGAACAAAAACATAAGCAAATAAGAAAATTTATTCCAAAAGGCAAATCTTTCAAAAATTTAACCCAAGATGATTGTGATCTAATTGCACTTGTAATTAATGCAGAAACTTATTTACAAAATACTAGTAAATACAAATTGGGAACCACCGTTACTCAAGAAGAGCTACAAAAATACTTTAAATTATTAGAAAAGAAAGACACCCACCGAATATTTCAACTTTGATAAATATTGTAAAATTATGAAATACAAGGAATTATCGGTATTGAAATTGGTAACTTTATAAATTTTATAATAGTAATTTTATAAAAGAAATTTTAACAAAAATAATGTATAATTCTAGGAATCAAAATATATGAATTATATTTTTTTAAATAAATCCTAAATAAAGGAGTTTAATTATGAAAACAAAATTTTCGTTAGGAACAACAATTTTATTAGGAACAACAATTTTATTAGGAACAACATTACTACCATTAGCAGTAATTTCTGGTTTTAAGCAAGCGACTTCAAATGAAGGAGACAGCAAACCTTCTGACCCAAGTGAAGATAATACAAAACCAACACCACCTACAGATAATGAAGGAGAAAACAAACCTTCTAACCCAGGGCAAGATAATACAAATCCAAACCCCCCTACAGATAATGAAGGACAACAACCTTTGCCCCCTACAGATAACGAACAACAACCTTCACAACCAACAATTGTGTATCATGAAATAACAGGATATAACGATATTAATATGTTTATTAAAAATAACACAGAAATCGTTTCTAATCTAATATCACAGGTTGATAAAACATTTGGTTCGTTAGTTTCACATGAATGAGTAGTTGATCCTCAAATTATTTATGATAATATGAAAGTTAAGAAAAATGAAGATGGATATATTTATATTGACATATCAGGAGTTACATTTTCTTCGGTATCACTAAAATATAAATATTTTGATAAACAAGAGCATCAAAAAGAATCTTCAATATCAGTCGGAGGTAAATCTGTAAATATTGAACTTCATTTTAAATCTAAAACAGACTTTATTGGCGGTATTTATTAAGAACAAAATCCTAATAATACTTTATGAATAGGATGGTGTATAAATAATTGTAGAAACTCTTTACAGATAAAATTGAAGTAAGGAGTTTTTTATATCAAAGAAAAATAAAGTAGGTTCTAAATTTAAAAAGTCCAAATCAAAAGTCCCGCTTTTAGTAAAAAAATAATTAAATTCAATGGCGCTCATAAGTTTGATGCCTTGATAAATTTCTTGAGGATAATCATTAATGATATTAACAATTCTTCTATAAATTTCTATTTGCTTAATTGTTTTTTTATTTTCCATAATTTCTTTGATAACTTTCATATAATTTCAGTGTCATTTATCATGTTTCAAAGTTGTTGAAAGACTAAAAATATTTAAATTCTATGGGTGGAAGGACTTTTGATTTGAACTTTTTTATTTAAAAAATAAGCATTTAATTTAGACACATTATTACTTTCTTGTTATAAAACTATTTTGGTTATATCCAGTGTAAATAATTTATTCATTAAGTAGTCACGGGCCCAGCTACATACCTGTAAGGTAGTTATTTTTGAAGGGCGTCGCCCTTCTTTTTTGTACTTTTAATCATTACTTTTAGTCATTTCTAAATCTATAAAGAATTAGAAATAATTCTTTTTTCTTATGTAATGTCAAAATTTATTAGACAATCGAATTCTTAGGATTATCTAATCTGGTTTTAAAAAAATAATTTATTAAAATATTGATGTTATGTAAGTTGCATTACCAAAATTCCACCTAAATTCATTTGTGTTTTTATCTAGCTTTGGTTAGTACTAAATTTATGATGTAAGCATTAATTACAAAAAGAACAAAGGAATTAATATAGGAGAACAAATAATTTTTGGATAAGTGTTTTAAAAGAAATTTTAAAAAAATGATGTATAATTTAAAAGATGAAAATATATGAAATTATATTTTCTTAAATAAATCCTAAATAAAGGAGTTTAATTATGAAAACAAAATTTTTACTAGGAACAACAATTTTATTAGGAACATCATTACTACCATTATCGGTAATTTCTTGTTCTAACCAAGTGACTTCAAATGAAGGAGAAAACAAACCTTCTATCCCAGGTGAAGATAATACAAAACCAACACCACCTACAGATAATGAAGGAGAAAACAAACCTTCTATCCCAGGTGAAGATAATACAAAACCAACACCACCTACAGATAATGAAGGACAACAACCTTCACAACCAACAATTGTGTATCATGAAATAACAGGATATGATGGTATAGAAAAATTTATTAAAGAAGACAAACAAATAGTTTCTAATCTAATATCACAGGTTGATAAAACATTTAATGGTTCATTAGTTTCATGACAATGAGGAACAGCTCATCCTAAAATTATTTTTGGTAATATGAAAGTTAAGTTAAATAAAGAAGATGGACATATTTATATTGATGTATCAAAAATTATAATTGACAATACAAATCTTTCTTATGCTTATATTAGTACCACTGGAGAACAAAAAAAAGCTTCTATTAATGTAATCAGTCAAACACTAAATGTTGATTTACACTTTAAATCTAAAATAGACTTTATTGATAGTTTGCCATCAGAACCACAAATAATGTATAATCTAGTAACAGGATATGATGATATTGATAGATTTATTAAAAATGACAAAGATGTCATTTCTAATCTAATATCACAGGTTGATCAAACATTTAGCTCATTAGTTTCATTTACATGAGAAGTTGATCCTAAAATTAAGTATGGTAGTTATAAAGTTAAGAAAAATGAAAATGGACATATTTATATTGATATGTCAGGAGTTACATTTTCTCAACTAACTCCGGCAACACTAAAATATCAATATATTGATAAACAAGGGGATCAAAAAGAAAAATCAATATCAGTTAAAGATAAATTTCTAAATATTAAATTTTATTTTAAATCTGAAAAAGATTTTATTGGTGGTATTTTATAAGAACGAAATCCTAATAATACTTTATGAATAGGATAGTGTATAAATAATTGTAGAAACTCCTTACAGACAAAATTGAAGTAAGGAGTTTTTTATATTCAAGAAAAATAAAGTAGGTCCTAAAATTTAAAAAGTACAAATCAAAAGCCCTGTTTTAGTAAAAAAATAATTAAATTCAATAGCGCTCATAAGTTTATTGCCTTGATAAATTTCTTGAGGATAATCATTGATGATATTAACAATTTGATTTAAATAATCTTGCAAAATTTTATTAATTGATGTTTTTTAATTAATATCTTAATAAACCGATAAACCTTTTCAATTTACCCTTTATTTGAAGAACAATAAGTTCTAGAATGATATATTGGTTTAATAGATTCTATTTCAACTTAATAAAACATTTTCTGATCAATTATGAAAATTATTAATTGATCAATTTGTGAATTATTTTGTTTAATGATTTATTTAAATTACTTTTCATTTTTTTCTACTATAACCAAACATTTGAACAATTTTTCTTATCGAAACATTATTACTAAATAATTCGAATCTTGGCCTTGCTTATAATTTCATTTTTTTCTATAAATTTCTATTTGCTTAATTGTTTTTTTCTTTGATAACCTTAATATAATTTCAGTGTCATTTATTGTGTTTCAAAATTGTTGAAGGACTAAAAATATTTAAATTCTATGGGGTGGAAAGACTTTTGATTTGAACTTTTTCATTTAAAAAATAAGCATTTAATTTAGATTGTTATTTCTTTCTTGTTGTAAAACTATTTTGGTTATATTCAGTGTAAATAATTTAATCATTGAGTAGTAGGCCTGCTACATAACATATTAACAATGTAAGGCAGTGATTCTTGAAGGGCATCGCCCTTCTTTTTTTTGTACTTTTAGTCATTATTTTTAATCATTTCTAAATCTATAAAGAATTAGAAATAATTCTTTTTTCTTATGTAATGTCAAAATGTATTAGACACTCAAATTCTCAGTATTATCTAATCTGGTTTTAAAAAAATAATTTATCAAAATATTAATGTTATGTAAGTTGCATTACCAAAATTCCATCTAAATTCATTTGTGTTTTTATGTGGCTTTAGTTAGTACTAAATTTATGATGTAAGCATTAATTACAAAAAGAACAAAAGAATTAATATAGGAGAACAAATAATTTTTAGATAAGTGTTTTAAAAGAAATTTTAAAAAAATGATGTATAATTTAAAAGATGAAAATATATAATTATATTTTCCTAAATAAATCCTAAATAAAGGAGTTGAATTATGAAAACAAAATTTTTACTAGGAACAACAATTTTATTAGGAACATCATTACTACCATTATCAGTAATTTCTTGTTCTAACCAATTAACTTCAAGTGAAGGAGAAAACAAACCTTCTAACCCGGGGGAAGATAATAAAAATCAAAAACTACCTACAGATAATGAAGGAGAAATAAAACCTTCTAACCCAGGAGAAGATAATACAAATCCTACAGCACCTATAGATAATGGAGGACAAGAACCATCACAACCAACAATTGAGTATCATGATATAATAAAAGGATATGATGATATAGAAACATTTATTAAAAATAACACAGAAATCATTTCTAATCTAATATCACAGGTTGATGAAACATTTGATTCATTAATTTCGCATGAATGAGTAAATCAACCTAAAATTATTTTTGGTAATACAAAAATTAGACCAAATATAAAAGATGGATATATTTATATTGATATGTCAGGAATTTCATTTTCTTTGACAACTCCAGCAACACTAAAATATAAATATTTTGATAAACAAAAGAAACAAAAAGAATCTTCAATATCAGTCCAAGGTAAATCTGTAAATATTGAACTTCATTTTAGATCTAAAACAGACTTTATGGATAGTTTGCCATCAGTACCACAACCAGTAGCAGGATATGATGATATAGAAACATTTATTAAAAATAACACAGAAATCATTTCTAATCTAATATCACAGGTTGATGAAACATTTGATTCATTAATTTCACATGAATGAGTAAATCAACCTAAAATTATTTTTGGTAATACAAAAATTAGACCAAATATAAAAGATGGATATATTTATATTGATATGTCAGGATTTTCATTTTCTGAGCTAACTCCGGCAACACTAAAATGTAAATATATTGATAATCAGGGGGTTCAAAAAGAATCTTCAATATCAGTCCAAGGTAAATCTGTAAATATTGAACTTCATTTTAAATCTAAAGAAAATTTTATTGGTGGTATTTTTTAAGAACGAAATCCTAATAATACTTTATGAATAGGATAGCGTATAAATAATTGTAGAAACTCTTTACAGATAAAATTGAAGTAAGGAGTTTTTTATATCCAAGAAAAATAAAGTGGATCCTAAAATTTGAAAAGTCCAAATCAAAAGAGCTCTTTTAGTAAAAAAATAATTAAATTCAATAGCACTCATAAGTTTGTTGTCTTGATAAATTTCTTGAGGATAATCATTAATGATATTAACAATTTGATTTAAATAATCTTGCAAAATTTTATTAATTGATGTTTTTGAATTCAATATCTTAATAAACCAATAAAACTTTTCAATTTACCCTTTATTTGAAGAACAATAAGTTCTACAATGATAAATTGGTTTAATAGATTATATTTCAACTTAATAAAACATTTTCTGATCAATTATCAAAATTATTAATTGATCAATTTGTGAATTATTTTCTTTAATGATTTTATTTAAATTACTTTTCATTTTTTTCTACTATAACCAAACATTTGAACAATTTTTCTTATTGAAACATTATTACTAAATAATTCCAATATTTTGCATATAGCAACATGATTTATTTATTTGAAATAACTCAATAGCATTTTTCTTGACCCTCCTTCATAATTTCATTTTTTTCTACAAATTTCTATTTGCTTAATTGTTTTTTTATTTTCCATAATTTCTTTGATAACTTTAATATAATTTCAGCGTCATTTATTGTGTTTCAAAGTTGTTGAAGGACTAAAAATATTTAAATTCTATGGGTGGCAGGCCTTTTGATTTGTACTTTTTCATTTAAGAAATAAGCATTTAATTTAGATTCGTTATTTCTTTCTTGTTGTAAAACTATTTTGGTTATATCCAGTGTAAATAATTTCTTCATTGAGTAGTCATGGGCCCTGCTACATATCATATTAACAATATAAGGTAGTGATTCTTGAAGGGCATAGCCCTTCTTTTTTTACTTTTAGTCATTACTTTTAGTCATTTCTAAATCTATAAAGAATTAGAAATAATTCTTTTTTCTTATGTAATGTCAAAATTTATTAGACAATTGAATTCTTAGGATTATCTAATCTGGTTTTAAAAAAAATAATTTATCAAAATATTGATGTTATGTAAGTTGCATTACCAAAATTCCACCTAAATTCATTTGTGTTTTTATCTAGCTTTGGTTAGTACTAAATTTATGATGTAAGCATTAATTACAAAAATAACAAAGGAATTAATATAGGAGAACAAATAATTTTTGGATAAGTGTTTTAAAATAAAATTACCAATTTCAATACCGATAATTCCTTGTATTTCATAATTTTACAATATTTATCAAAGTTGAAATATTCGGTGGGTGTCTTTCTTTTCTAATAATTTAAAGTATTTTTGTAGCTCTTCTTGAGTAACGGTGGTTCCCAATTTGTATTTACTAGTATTTTGTAAATAAGTTTCTGCATTAATTACAAGTGCAATTAGATCACAATCATCTTGGGTTAAATTTTTGAAAGATTTGCCTTTTGGAATAAATTTTCTTATTTGCTTATGTTTTTGTTCAATTGAACCTTTTTGTCAAGAAGAATATGGATTAGTAGAAAATCATGGAATATTTAATTTAACTAGGTCATAATTTTCAGTTCCATTGTCTGATGTAATCGATTTGATTTCTTGATTCATATTTTCGATGTTATTTTCTACTGCTTTTAAAAATTCATCACTTTGTTTATTTTCATAAATAGTTATGGATAATCTTCTAGATTTTCGATCAATCATTGTAGAAAGATATTTATTATCAGTTTTAGTTCCTTCTACAGTATCTACTTCAACATCACCATATCTAATTCTTTTATTGATAATTTCATCTCTTTGATCAATGGGTATTGCAATTACTCTTTTGCCTATTTTATGGGGTTTTTTATAGTATTTACCATGCTTTAGGTATGGAAATATTCTTAATGTTACTCCACTCATTTTATTTTGCCTAATTAAGTGATATAAATGCTTTGGAGAATAATATAATCCTAATTTCTCTTTGATTATCTTGGATAAAGTTTTTGCAGAAGTTTTGTTACCCGTTGCTTTAGCTACTGTTCTTATCAATTTAGCAACTTCTAAGTGTTTAGATAAGCAATTTTGTTGTTTTATTATTTCTAATTTTTTTCTCTTATTATTTAATCTATTAAGATAAATATTTGAATCATAATAATATAGTTTATAAGAATAATTTTTTATTTTTTTATAACAATAAGTTTTAGTTTTAAAAAGCATTTTTCTAATTGTTTCAACAGAATAATTTGTTGCTTTTGAGATGAATTCATATCTTTTCATCATTTTTGGAATAAAGTTTTCTTGAGAAGAATCAGATATTTGATTCATTAATGCAAAAATTAAATTAATTTTTTCTAATTCTTTTTCAAATATAAATTGAAGTTTCATATAATTTAGTTGTCCTTTTCGGTTTTTTTATATTTTACAAGGACAGCCAGGGAGAAATCTCTGGTTTTTTATTTATCGGTATTTAATTTGGTAAATTTATAATAAGTGTTTTAAAAGAAATTTTAACAAAAATGATGTATAATTTTATGATGAAAATATATGAAATTATATTTTCTTAAATAAATCCTAAATAAAGGAGTTTAATTATGAAAACAAAATTTTTATTAGGAACAACAATTTTATTAGGAACATCATTACTACCATTATCAGTAATTTCTTATTCTAACCAAGTGACTTCAAGTGAAGGAGATAACAAACCTTCTAACCCAGGGGATGATAATACAAATCCTTTACCTCCTACAGATAATAATCCTATACCCCCTACAGATAATAATCCTATACCCCCTACAGATAATAATCCTATACCCCCTACAGATAATGAAGGAGAAAACAAACCTTCTAACCCAGGGGATGATAATACAAATCCAAAACCCCCTACAGATAATGAAGGACAACAACCTTTGCCCCCTACAGATAATGAACAACAACAACCTTCTCAACCAACAATTGTGTATCGTGAAATAACAGGATATAATGATATTAATATATTTATTAAAAATAACACAGAAATCGTTTCTAATCTAATATCACAGGTTGATAAAACATTTGGTTCGTTAATTTCACACGAATGAGTAGTTGATCCTCAAATTATTTATGATAATATGAAAGTTAAGAAAAATGAAGATGGATATATTTATATTGATATAACAGGAGTTACATTTTCTTCAGTAACACTAAAATATAAATATTTGGATAAACAAAATAATCAAAAAGAATTTTCAATATCAACTGAAGGTAAATCTGTAAATATTGAACTTCATTTTAAATCTGAAAAAGATTTTATTGGTGGTATTTTTTAAGAACGAAATCCTAATAATACTTTATTAATAGGATAGTGTATAAATAATTGTAGAAACTCCTTACAGACAAAATTGAAGTAAGGAGTTTTTATATCCAAGAAAAATAAAGCAGACTCAGAAATTACAGAATAACAAAGAATTTTAAAATATCTTCATTGGAAGAAATCGGCAACTTAAAGTAACATTTCAAGACAAATTTTATTATCATAAGTTGTGATACAAATTCATGATTTATAAAAAAGTATCTAACCCTTGTAAGGAGAAGATACTTTCCACAAATTAATTAAATAAAAAAAGAGAGTTAATTACTCTCTCTTTTCATTCAATAAATATCTTCATAGCATATTTAAATTTATTTTCTATGTCATTGATTAACATAATACAAAAGATATTTTTTAATTATTAATTGTATTTTTATACATAAAACATTCTTTGCTATGAGAATAAATAATTCCAATTGCTTGAAGAAAATTATAAATTGCAATGCTTACAACAAATTTCATACCTTTTATTTTTTAAATCTTGAGAAATTAAATCTGATAATTTTGAATAAGTTTTATTTATTTCATAAACAACTTGATTGTTTGTAAAATGTCAAATATAGTTTGCAAAAGAATTTCATTCTTTTTAGATGGAGATAAAAAATTTTGCATTATTAATTGCTATATTTATTTTTCTTCTATTATGAATAATGTTTTTATTACCCAGTAATTTTATAAATGTATCTTCTTTCTAATATACTATTTTTGTATATTATAATCATTGAATACTTTTACAAAATATTCTCTTTATTTAAAATAATTTCTCATGATAATCTTGCTTGGAATATTTCCTGAATTAGTAATTCAAGAATTTTTGATCATCATATTTAGTTTGTCCTTGCTCTTTATTATGATACTCTACATATTTAAGATTATTTGTATTACATCATTTGCATCTAATTTTATTCATATTTTTATTGCTTAAACCAAAATCTTTTTTAGAATTAGGAACAACTATATTGATAACATTATTTGTACTACTATTACCTATTCAAAAGCTAGCAATTTCGCTTCTGCACTACTATATCATGAATAAGCATCTATTGTTTTATTTATACTATTATTAACATTTTCAATTTTATTTGGTCTTGAAGCATAAATAGTAGTATTATCAAATGGGTTAATAGAAATTAATCTTGAATATAATTGCTCTGTATAATTAGGATAATTACTTGCATGGCTTGTACTTGAATTTATCGGACCAGATCATAGATATCATTTTAATGTTGAAGAATTGTTAGTACTATAAGGATCTGAGGTTGCTAAATTATTGTTAATATAATGAGTTACTATTTTTTTCCAAATTAAATGATTTTGTTGTTGAATCATTAAATTTTAAACTGTTTGCATTTGAATTATTAATATCCATTTGGAACACATTAAAGATTGGAATAGAAATAGAGGCAGAATTAGAAGATTTAGGTAATGCATATGGATATACAAATGTTATTTATTGTTTTTTTCAAGATAAACATTTAAACCCTTATTGCATATATTGCTTAAACTAACTCTTCCACTGTTTTTTAACAGTACATGTATTATTTACTATTTCATATAATACATAATAAGAATATATTTTTTTATCATCTTTATTAATTGCAAAAGATAAAATATTAAATTCTATTTGTTTACTATCTATTCCCGGAATAACAATAGGACTAGTAAGTGGATAATAATTAGCATTAGAACAACAATATGAATCAAACATTGCATTTGAAATATTAATTGACACTATTGAAACTGAACTATTTCCATTTCTAATAGCATCTATTTCATCTTTTTTAATTCAAAATAATTTTGCTAATTCATTAGTGTTTGTTCAAATTTTTTGAGAAAAAACTTGAAGAGTTAATGAGGATTTATTGCTTGCTCTCAATTTTAATATATTTGGAGTGCAATATCAAATAATGCCTTCATTTTCAAGTGTTACCATATCTTGATAATATAAATTTTGTTTTAACTCACTTGAGTTTCAATTGTGTTTAAGGATAATAAAAAAAACCACAACTACTCAATTAATTAAAAGTTAATTGTGATTTTTTAAACAATATAATTGAAAATAAATAGTAAATAAGAACTAAAAATTTAGAATAAATAAATTATAGTTCAGCAAATTTTTTCAATGTTCTAACAAATTGAGATACATATGAACTCTCATTGTCATATCATGAAATAACTTTGTATAATTTTGTTCCATCTTTTTTAACAATTTCTTTTGTTAAAGCTGGATCATAAATTGAACCTGCTGTAGCTCCAATAATATCTCTTGAAACGATAGGATCTGTTACATAGTCTAAAGCAGGGTTTTTAACTGAAGCTTTTTTAACAGCATTGTTGATGTCTTCAATTGAAGCATCTTTCTCTAATTCAAATGTTAAGTCAACAACTGAACCTGTAATTACAGGAACTCTCATTGCAAATCCATCTAATTTTCCAGCTAAACTAGGTAAAACTAAACCAATAGCTTTTGCAGCACCTGTAGATGAAGGAATAATTGACATTGCAGCTGCTCTTGCTCTTCTTAAGTCTGAGTGAGGAGCATCAACTAATCTTTGATCTCCTGTGTAAGCATGAACTGTTGTCATTAATCCTGATTTAATTCCAAAAGCATCATCGATTGCTTTAGCAACTGGAGCTAAACAGTTTGTTGTACATGAAGCACCCGAAATAATAACATCTGATTTTTTTAATGTATTGTCATTAACGTTAAATACAATTGTTTTAACATCGTTACCTGCAGGAGCTGAAATAGCAACTTTTTTAGCACCAGCATCTATATGAGCTTGTGATTTTTCTTTTGAACAAAAGAAACCTGTTGATTCTACAACAACATCAATTTTATCTTCTTTTCAAGGTAAATTTTTTGGGTCTCTTTCTGCATAAATTTTAATTTCTTTACCATTTACTACAATAGCATCTTTTTTTGCTTTAACATCAGCATTAAATTTTCCTTGAGCTGAGTCATATTTTAGTAAATGTGCAAGAATTTCAGGAGAAGTTAAGTCATTAATTGCAATAACTTCTAATTTTTTTTCTAGACCTAATTCAAAAATTTGTCTAAAAACAAGTCTTCCAATTCTTCCGAATCCATTAATAGCTATTCTTTTTGCCATTTTAATTTCTTCCTTTTTTACTTTTTTTAAAAATTTATATTTATATAAATACATATTTTTAATATTTAACTTTTTTAAAAATATATAGGTGAAACAATATATTCACCATAAAAAATTATACAAAACTTTTTACTATTGTAATAAATCCTGTGTACCAATTAATAAGATCATAACGATAATTGTATTTTTTTACTTCTTTAACTAAGTTTTTTAAACTCTTTTTGTTAGATTTAGTATTTGCAACTATAAACATTCCATTATTTTTAAGTCTATCTTCATATTTTAAGAATAATGAATCAAAATCTTGATTAGCATTAAGCACAAGAATGGCATCAAAAGAGTTAAATTTATCAAAATTTTTTAATAAAGTAATTGAATGAGCAGCTATATCATTATTTTTAATTAATTCTTGGTAACCATTTATGTCAAAATTTTCTTCTTCTACATAAACATTTACATTAGCTTTATTTGATAAAACAATTGACTCATATAATTCTACATTTGATATCATTAAAATGTTTTTATATTCATTTCTTATACAAGTGTTGATACAAAATTCAACAATTTCATGACTTATACTATTTTTTAATAATTTTTGTAAATTAACATCACTTTTACCAAAGTCAGCTCTATTAATCATTTTTTGTTCTGAAGGTTTTTCAAGCAATTCTTTTTGTATTAATTGTTGTGAAGCATTGATTTCTTTTCTTTTTTGCTTAATTTTAAATAAAATGATAACAAAAGCTATTAGTGCAATTACTGGAAATGCTATAGCTGTTGCAATTAAAAATGTTCTTAATCCTATATCCATATTATTTACCCATCTTCATCTTGATTATTTTCTTCATTTCATTCATTAAATATTTTTTCTACTAACTCTCATTCCTCTTCTTCAATTGATTTTAGAAAATCCTCTTCATTTAATTTAGCACCATATTAGGAGTAAATAATGATCATTTTAATTCACTTCTAATTTTGTTTGCTTGTTCTTGATTAATTGTAAAAGATTTTTCATTTAATTCTTTATCAATCATTAATTTTTTCTTTGTAGCTTCAAAATTCAATAAATCTATTTGCAATTTATTAATAATCATAATATGAGGTTTAGTCTCAGAAGCAAAAACACTCTTAATGCTCTTACAGCAGGACCTTTAGATGTATTTAACATTTTAATTTGAATGGTTGAAAAAAAAGCAAAACTTCCTTGAACCCCACCAAGAGCATCAATTTCTCTAGTAATAATCCCTTTAGCAGGAGAGTGCCAATTGATGGATTACAAGGACAAGGAAGCATTGCTAACTTATTTTTAATATTAGATTCATGTAAAATTTATTGTTAGTCTTATCTGTTAATGAAAGCAATTGAGGTATTGTATCTTGTGGTATACACCCAAAATTATCATTCTTAAATAGATATAGTTAGTAATATAATCTATTACATCATGAATAGTTGTTGTCGCATCATCTATAGCAATTCCATATTTATTAGGTGTTTCTCAAGAGTGCATAGATTATCTAAGCAAGTACCTGAATTTTAAGATTATCTATTGTATTTTCAATGATTTTAATGCACAATTAACAAGAAATCTAATTGATAAGATTTTTCATTTTGTAAATCTTTTGAGAATTGTCAAACAATATCTGGTGTTGTACCCTCAAAAATAACTTTTGTTTTTACTGGAACAATTTTTACATCTACATTAGTTCCTGTTTTTATATTATCTAAACCAGTAATTTGTGCATTGAATTCAACAATAATGTTTTTAATTTTATTAACGTTAGGGAATGTTCCTAAAGCATTAACAGCTTTAATTCATGCTTGACCTAATCAACTAAAAATTTTTGGGAATTGTTTTAATAATTCACTATTAGTAAAAGCACCATTTGGATTTAACTCCATTGTAAATGCATTGTTTTGCCCACCAATCTTTTTGATAAAACTATCAATATGATGATAATTACTATATTCTTTTTTAGCTCTACTATTAATTAATTTAATTGCTTCATCTAATATCGTATCTTTTGAAATAGCAGAATAGCCTATTTCAATTCTTTCTCTTTTACCATTTGATCAATTTTTTATATCAGATAATTTAGAAAATCTTAATAAATTATCATCACTTAATTGAATTGCAAAATTTGTCTTTCAACCCACATTTTTATATGAAATTTCTACACTAATTTGTGATTTTTCAAACACAGGTGTTGCATCTATTTTACTAATAAAATCTTTATTATTTAAATCATTATAATTACTAAAAATGGTTGCTCTATTTAAGTAAATAAAATCTGTTGCTTTAATTTTATCAATCATATCTATAATAGATTCAGTATTTTGATTTAAATCGCGAAAAACTCCACAATCAAAAATTTCTTTATTCAATATCATTGGTCTTACAATATTTTGATTTTTTTCTATAATTGTTCCACTATTTACATCGTTATTTAAACCCACAAATAATGTATATGATGAAAATGGTCTTTCTTCTGAAATATCAATTAAATATTCTTTATTGTCGATTAAAAGCACCAACTGTTCAAGTTTTACATTTACTAAATTTTCATTTTTAGCATCTTTTGAAATTGAATACACAATTTCCATATTTTGAATTTTTGATGCATCAGTTATATTTTGATTTTTGATTTTACAATAAGAAATTACATCATTTCAATTATTTTCATTTAAAAAATAAGTTTTTGCAAGTGCATTTAGTTCTGAAGTATTTTTATTTAAAACTGGAATATTAAATGAAATATAGTTATTTATCCCATTTTTTTTGGTTGGTTTTAAAACTGAATATGATGCATTAATATTTTTGATAAACTCATCTTGTTTTGCATATAAAAATTCAATAACAGAGTTTGTTATATCACTAATACTTAATGATTGTGTTGCAATTGCTTGATTGTCTGAAATATTTCATTTTCTTAATGATGTTATTAAAGATTCAACTATTTCTCCACCATTGTTAGCCCCGTCATTGTTAGACCCGTCATTGTTAGACCCACCATTGTTAGATCCGTTATTGTTAGATCCACCATTGTTAGATCCATTATTGTTAGATCCACCATTGTTAGACCCGTCATTGTTAGACCCACCATTGTTAGATCCGTTATTGTTAGATCCGCCATTGTTAGATCCGTTATTGTTAGATCCGCCATTGTTAGATCCGTTATTGTTAGATCCGTTATTGTTAGATCCGCCATTGTTAGATCCGTTATTGTTAGATCCGCCATTGTTAGATCCGCCATTGTTTGTAGATTGCGAATTAACAATAGATATAGGAATGGCTGTTGCTACTACTGCAACTACAACTGCTGATCCAGCAATTAATGGAATCATAAGTTTTTTAACCATAATTTAAACCACCTCTAAATAATTGAGAAATTAGAAATTTTTAATCAAGATATTTTAATAGATTTTTATAAAAATTTAATATTATATTAATAATAAATCTCTAATAAATAATTTTACAACTTTTTTTGATAAATTTGATAAAATTTTAATCCTTCTATTTAAATTTGAATGTTGAAAATGATAAATTTATATTTATAAAGTAATTGAAAAAAAATTAGATTTTTCCTTTTTTTCTTAAAGTTCTCATTGTTTTAGCAGAAACTAAATATGTTACTTTTTTGTTGTTTTCTAAAATAGTAACTTTTTGTAAATTTAAATTAAATTTTCTTCTTGTTGAATTTAAAGCATGTGAACGATAGTTCCCTGACATTGCTTTTTTTAAGGTTATTTGATCTTGTCTTGCCATAATTTCTCTCCTTGTTTATTTTTCAATCTTGGATTATTGATCTATAAATTTTCGATATTTTTTATATGTTGAATATTATGCATGAATAATTAAATTTTTAATTTAAAAAATTTATTTCCTATTTTTATATACTCATCAATCTTTTTAGCAAAATTTTGAAAAGCTTCTTCATAAAATGATTGATCATCTAAATTTATTCCACACTCTTTTAAAAGATCTATTGGATCTAATGAACAACCTTTTGATAAAAAGTTATCAATATAATCTTTAATTGCAACTTGTCCTTTTTGTTTATATTGATTAAAAAAGAAATTTGCAACTAAATAACCAATAGAGTATTTATAAACATAAAAGTCATAATAATAATGAGGAACCATTATAGATCCATATAATTGATAATCATTGTATTTTCTTTTTTTATTAGTATATTGAGATATTACTGATTGATATATTGCTTTTCAATCATCAAATGTAGAAATAGATTCACCCTTATCTATTTTGTGGTAAATTTCAAATTCATATTCTGATCACATGGTTTGTTGTTTAACTGTTGAAATGAAATCATTTATTTTCTCTGAAGGTTTTTCAAGTAATTATTTTTGTATTAATTGTTGTAAAGTATTGATTTCTTTTCTTTTTTTGCTTAATTTTAATTTTAAATAAAATGATAACAAAAGCTATTAGTGCAATTACTGGAAATCTATAGCTGTTGCAATTAAAAATATTTATTTACTCATCTTCATCTTGATTATTTTCTTCATTTCATTCATTAAATATTTTTTCTACTAATTCTCATTCATCTTCTTCAATTGGTTTTAGAGAATCATCTTCATTTAATTTAGCACCATATACGACATCATCGATTTCATACAAAATGAATTGATCTCCATTTTCTTCAAAAGTAAATACAATGTTAGCATTTACTTTTTTACCATCATTTAATTCAACCTCAATAATATTATTCTTTAATTTTTCTTTATTGTTCATTTTAATTCATTTCTAAAGGAATAGGAGTAAATAATGATCATTTTAATTCACTTCTAATTTTGTTTGCTTGTTCTTGATTAATTACAAAAGCTTTTTCATTTAATTCTTTATCAATCATTAATTTTTTCTTTATAGCTTCAAAATTCAGTAAATCTATTTGCAATTTATTAATAATCATAATATGAGGTTTAGGCTCAGAAGCAAAAACACCTTGAATTTTATAAATTTGAGCTTCTACTTGCCTAATTTCAATATTAATTTTAATAATGTTTTCTTTAATATGATTTAAGGTATTTGTAATACTTTTGTTGAAACAATCTTCACATAACAAAATAAAAGACTCTTTGCTTATTTTTTTATTGCAATCCTTGCAAAGTAAATCACCAGTTTGATTTTGGTTATTTTCAGTATTTTTATTTAAATTAATTTCTTTATCAATTAATGACATCATTTTCTCCTTTTTTATATTTTAAGTTAATATAAAATAAAATTACTTCAATATCTGATGGACTAATTCCACTAATTCTTGATGCTTCTCCTAATGTTTCCGGTTTAATTTTACTTAATTTATCTCTTGCTTCTAATGATAAATTTAACATATTTTGGTAATCAATATTAGTAGGAATTTTTAATTTTTCTAATTTAAGCATTTTTGCAGCAGAACGATTTTGTTTATCAATATAACCTTCTAAACGTACTTTAGTAATTAATTCATCTTTATATTCGTAATCACCAATAAAATCATGGTAATCTACATCAGGCCTTGCAATAACTTTTAAAAGTGAAGAACCATTTAATATATTGTATTTTTTTGCTAAAGGATCATTAGATGAAATATATTTATTTTTCAATTCTTCAATTTTAGAATCTATAGAATGATATTTATTTTTGATGCTTTGATATTCTTCGTCGCTAATCATATTAGCATATTTTGCATACTCACACATTCTTAAATCTGCATTATCATTTCTTAATAATAAACGATACTCTGCTCTTGATGTAAGCATACGATAAGGTTCTTTTGTTCCTTTTAAAACTAAATCATCTATTAATACTCCAATATAAGAATCATTTCTTTCTAAAGATATTGGTTCTTTATTTTGTAATCTTAAAGAAGCATTAATTCCTGCAACTATTCCTTGACCTGCAGCTTCTTCATAACCACTTGTTCCATTTATTTGTCCAGCAAAATATAAATTTTTAATTTTCTTAGATTCTAATGATTTTTTAATTTGACCAGATTCTAAAGCATCATATTCTATTGCATAACCATATTTTTGTATTCTACAATTTTTAAGACCAGGAATAGTTCTTAAAAATTGATCTTGAATGTCTATTGGCAAAGAGGTAGAACAACCATTAATATAATAAATATCTTGTTTAGCAGTTTCTGGTTCAAAGAAAATTTGATGTCTTTCTTTATGAGAAAACTTCATAATTTTATCTTCAATTGAAGGACAATAACGTGGACCAACACCTTCAATTAAACCTGAGTACATTGCTGATTTTTCAATATTTTTAGCAATAATATCATGTGTATTTTTATTTGTATAAGTTAATCAACAATGGATTTGATTAATGATTTTATTTTTATTTTTAAAAGAAAAAGCTAAATTTTCTGGAGGTAAAATTTCTTCTTCTAATTCATCTCATTCAATAGAATCTGCATATATTCTTGCAGGAGTACCTGTTTTTAAACGAATTAATTTGATTCCATTTTCTATTAATGAAAGAGAAAGCGATGAAGTTGTTTTTTCATTATCAGGACCGCTAATTTTAACATCATGACCTACTAAGATTTTAGAATTCATATAAACTCCTGTAGTAATTACTACAACAGGGGCTTGAATTAATTTGTTTTTTGCTAAAATAACACCTTTAATTTCATTATTTTCTTGATAAATACTTTCTACTAAATCTTCAATAATTGTGATGTTTTTATTTTTTTCAATTTCTTCAAGCACAATTTGAGAATATTTATCTTTATCAATTTGAGCTCTTAATGCTCTTACAGCAGGACCTTTAGATGTATTTAACATTTTAATTTGAATGGTTGAAAGATCGGCAAAAATTCCTTGAACTCCACCAAGAGCATCAATTTCTCTAGTAATAATTCCTTTAGCAGGACCACCAATTGATGGATTACAAGGAAGCATTGCTAACTTATTTTTATTTAAAGAAATAAGAGCTACATGAAAATTATTTTTTGCAATGGCAAAAGCTGCTTCAATTCCTGGCATGACCTCCACCAACAACTATGGCATCAAATTTATTATTCATCTTTTTCCTTTTCTTTAATTTGTTTTAAAATAGCTTCTATTTTTTCACCTTGTTTAGTAGCTTCATCTATTTTAAATACAATATTTGGTATTTTTCTTGCTTGATGATCATAATTTGAAAGTTCTTTTCTTATATAACCTTTAATATTATTTAAAGCTTCTAAAGATCTTTTTTCATTTTGGTTAAATAATACATAAACCTTTAAATCAGAACCATCATTAGATAATTTTGCATCAACTACAGTTACATTTTTGATGTTAGAATTTTTAACATCTTCATTGATGATTTTAGCAATTCATAGCAAATAATTATTTTCTTTTTTTCTTCTTTGAATTTCATTCATTATTTTTTAAACCTCACTGCTGTCCCTATATAACATTGAGATCCTGTTGGTGTAGTATCTGGTCTTATTGCAACTACAGCATCTGCATTCATATTTTCAGCTTCTTCTTTTAAATGTTCTAAAGCTCCAAAAGAAGCTTTTTTAGATCTTATTCATGTTAATTTATTTCCAATACAAATTCCTATAATTTCATATTCTATACCTGGAATATTTTCAGTTGTTGTTAAAATAATATCTTTTTTCATATGTTATTTATTTATTAAAACATTTTCATATGTTTCAATAATATCTCCTTCTTTAATGTCATTAAAATCTTTGATATGTGTACCAAATTCTTTTCCTTTTTCAATTTTTTTAATAGTGTCCTTACCATGTTGTAGAGTTTCTAAAATACCTTCATGAATAACTTTGTTATTTCTTATTAATTTCATTTTAGTATTAATTTTAATTACACCACTTGTAGTTAAACAACCTGCTATATTACCAACTTTAGAATAGAAAAATATTTTTTGAATAACAGCTTCTCCAACTTTAATTTCTTCATATTCCGGTTCACCATAAGATTTAACAATATTTTCCACTTCTTCAATAATTTCATAAATAATAGAAGAGGTTTTAATAATAATTTTTTCTTGAGCTGCTTGGTTACGAATTGAGGCATCTACTTTTAAATTGAAAGCAAAAATAATTGCATTAGAAGCTTTTGCTAGTAAAATATCTGAATTTGTTATTGATCCACTTGAATATCTAACAATATTAATAATGACATCTTTATTTGATAATTTAGATAATGAATATTTAATTGCTTCAGCAGTTCCTTGAACATCTGATTTAATAATTAAATT
The DNA here is from genome assembly GCF_045276925.1 of Metamycoplasma sualvi. Lineage (GTDB taxonomy): Bacteria > Bacillota_I > Bacilli_A > Mycoplasmatales > Metamycoplasmataceae > UBA710. The sequence goes on along the minus strand of NZ_CP174167.1, from coordinate 499,813 downwards.
AATAACCTTTTTATCTCCAGCATTATTTAAGTTGATATTTTTATTAATAAGTTCATTTTGTTTGTCTGAAAAAGCTTTTTTATTAGCTAATTTTTTAGCAAATTTTTCATCCTCAAAACCTAAGAATTTATCACCTGATTTAGGTAAATAATTTAGACCAGTAATGATAACCGGAGTACCAGGTCCAGCAGATTCAATTTCTTTTCCTTCAATACTTAAAAGTGTTTTTATTCTTCCAAAATTTGAACCAGCTACAATAAAATCTCTTTTATAAATGGTTCCATTAGTAATCATCAATGTTGCTATAGTACCTTTACCAGTTAATATATTTGCTTCAATAACTGTTCCAATTGGTGAACGATTTTTATTAGCTCTTAAATTTAAAATATCAGCTTGTAAAATAATTGCTTCAAATAGATCTTCTATTCCTTGTCCAGTTAATGCAGAACCATAAATAAATGTAGTATCCCCACCCCAGTCTTCAGCTAAAATGTCATGTTTTGATAAATCACCTTTTACTTTTTCAGGATCTGCATTTGGTTTATCCATTTTATTAATGAAAACAATAATTGGAACTTTAGCAGCTTTTGCATGATCAATAGCTTCTACTGTTTGAGGCATAACCCCATCATCTGCTGCAACAACCAAAATAACAATATCCGTTACTTTAGCCCCATTTAATCTCATGGCTGTAAATGCTTCATGACCAGGAGTGTCTAAAAAAGTAATTAACCTTTTTTTGTGATTAACTTGGTAAGCTCCTGTATGTTGAGTAATTCCACCAGCTTCAGTAGAAGTGATATTAGATTTTCTAATTTTATCTATTAGTGTTGTTTTACCATGATCAACATGTCCCATAATAGTAATAATTGGAGGACGAGGAACTAGATCTTTTTGATCATCATTGATTTCAAAATGATCCATAAAATTAGATTCATTTAATTCAATTTCCTTTTGAAAATCGAATCCATATTCAAAACAAATTTCTGCAATTTCCTCTTCAGATAAGATAGAGTTTAAAGTATACATAATACCTTTTTTGAATAAATTTGTCAAAATTTCATTAGTAGATTTATTAATTCTTTTTGCAAATTCATTAACACTCATTGGACCTGTGAAAATAAATACTCCATCTTTTAGTTCTACCTTAATATCAACTAATTGATTTTTAATTTCATCATCATTTGAGATTCTTTTACTTTTTATTTTTGACATATTTATCAACCTCCTCTCTTAGTTGATTATATATTTCTGGAAGAATATTTTGCTTAAAAGATTTATTTAAATATTTCTTTCTAAATAAATCATCAATAATTTTTGGGTCATTTGTACAATAAGCCCCTCTTCCATAAATCTTTTTATCTTTTTCAAGAACAATTGTTTTATCTTTTAATAAAACAAATTTAATTAATTGATTTATTGGTAATATTTTGCCAGTTACAATACATTTTCTTGAAATCATAAACATTTAAATTAAATTTTAAAAATCATCATCAAAATCATCAAAGTCGTAATCGCTTAAATCAATATCACCAACTAAATCTTTATCAAATTTAAAGTTTTCATTTACTTGTTTAATCTCATTAGTGTTAATTTTTGGGTTTTCTTCATGATTTAAAACAGCATCATTTAATTTTTCAACATTTTCATCTTGTTTTTCATCTTTATTATTAATTGTAAATTGAGAATAATCAACAGGAGAGTAAGATAAAATTTCTGAATTATATTCATCAATTTCTTTTTCTAAATCAACTAAACTTGAATAATTTGAATTTCTTCAATTATTTCTATTAATATTTCCTCTTCTATTATTGTTCATTGGTTTTTTCATTGGAACAAAACCTTCATCAATACTATTTAATTCTTCTTTAGTTAAATTACCATTTCAATGAATAGGAATATTATTTTCAATAGCATATGAATATGAACAAATATCAATATTTACTCTAATTAATTCAACAGTTAATTTAACATTAGCACCTTTTTTACCAATTGCTATTGTGTTATGTTTATTTGGAACAACAACTAAGTAATCATTAGAACTTGATTTTTTGTTAATTGAAACAATTTTTGCAGGACTTAATGAATTAGCTATATATTCATTAATATTGTCAGAATATAAAACAACATCAATTTTTTCTCCAATTTCTTGAGAAACTCTTTCTATTCGATCTCCATTTTTACCTATAATACATCCAATTACATCAATTTCAGCTTCTAATTTAGGATTTTTTCTAAATGATATTTTTGCTCTTTCTCCTTTAATTCTAGAAATACTTACAATTTGAATATCTCCATTTTCAATTTCTGGAATTTCTCTTTTTAAAATTTCTCTAATTTTGTTTGGAGAATCATTTGATACAAGAACTTGATAACTTTTAGAATTTTCATAAACTTCTTCAATAGTTACATTGTGATATTTTTTATCAGTTAATTTAATTTTTTGATTTTGATATTTTGAAGGCATGTAGCAAAGAGTTCCATCTTCTAATAAAAATGTTGCCCCTCTTCCATCAAAATCTTCTTCTAATTTAGCCTCTACAACAGTTCCTATTAAAGGTTGATATTTTTCATAAATTCTTCTTTTTTCTCAATTAATTATTTCTATTCTAAATGATTGTTCAATTTTAGAATATAATGATCTAGAAAAATTATCAAAAGAAATTTGTGCTGCTATAGTATCTCCGATTTTTGCATTAGGATCAATTTCTTGAGCTTTGGATAAATGAATATCTACAATTTCTGAATCATTTTTATATTCTTCATCATCAGAAATGACCATTTTTTTAAGATTTGTTAGAATTAGTTCATCATCTTTAATTTCAAGTGTAATTTCAGCATCTGGGTCTAATTGAGAATTAACAATTCTTTGAATAGAATTTCTTAAAAAATCTATAATTATTTTTCTATCAATATTTTTTGTTCTAGAAACAAAATTGATTAATTCCAAAATATTTTTTTTATTTTGTAAAGCCATATTATTTTTCCTTTCTTAATTTTGCTGTTGTTTTTATAAAAGAAATATCCTTTTTATTAATTTTTAATTTTTGAATTCTTCCTTTGTTATTAATTTTTATAACAATATCATTAATATTATTTTCAATTAAATGCCCTTCTCATTCGACTTTATGTAAATAATGTTTATTAGTTTTTACTAATAGATATTGATCAATAAATAAATTAATATTTTTGAGATCAATTTCTTTTTCAGTACCTTCAGAATAAACATTTAAATAATAATCAATATTGTCATCATCAATTTCATGAATCAAATTAAGAATAATTTTAGATTTTTCTTCAATTTGATCTAATGATGTTTCAGGAATTTCAATATCTAAAAATGTTAGTCCTTCTCTTTTTACAAATTGAATTGAATTAATTTTAAAATTAATTTTTTCTTTTAGTTTTTGAATCAAATTACTCTCCTAATTAATAGAAAGATTGCTTTTTAGCAACCTTTCCTCTATTCAATTTGTAACTTAATTATACTAGAATTTAATTAAAAAATTTTAATTAATTTCAATTAAAATTTAGATTGTGACTATTTTAGATATTATTGAAAATAAAAAAAATAGAAAAGAATTATCTCAAGAAGAAATTAATTTTTTTGTTCAAAATTATACTTCAGGAATAATTCCTGATTACCAAATATCATCTTTATTAATGGCAATAGTTTTAAATGGAATGACTTTAAAAGAAGCAACATTTTTAACTCAATCAATGATGCATACAGGGAAGATAATAGATTTATCAGAAATTAAAGGTATTAAAGTTGATAAACATTCTACTGGAGGAGTAGGGGATAAAGTTTCTTTAGTTCTAGGACCAATTGTTGCTTCAATTGGAGCGGTATTTGCCAAAATGTCAGGTAGAGGTTTAGGTCATACTGGTGGAACAATTGATAAATTAGAATCCATTCCAGGATTCGGTTGTTATGTGAATGAAATGCAATTTAAAAAATTGCTAAAAAAATCTAATATTGCTATTATTGGTCAAACTGATGATTTGGTTCCAGCTGATAAAAAATTATATGCTTTAAGAGATGTAACAGGAACAGTAAATTCAATGCCTTTAATAGCTTCTTCAATTATGTCTAAAAAGCTAGCAACAGGTTCTGATGCTATTTTATTAGATGTTAAATGCGGTTCAGGAGCATTTATGAAAAATGAAAAAGATGCTACAGAACTTGCTAAATGAATGATTTCTATAGGAAAAAAATTAAAAAAAGATGTAAGAGCTGAAATTACTAATATGGATCAACCTTTAGGGAGAATGATTGGAAATAAAAATGAAATTTTAGAAGCAATGGAATCTTTAAAAGGAAATGGTGAACCAAGGTTTATGGAATTAATTTATTCATCTTCTAGTGAAATTTTAATGCAAGCAAAAATTGTTAAAAACAAAAAAGAAGCAATTAAATTAATTGATGATGCAATAAAATCTCAAAAAGCTTATAAAAAATTTATTGAAATGATTAATAATCAAGGTGGTGATAGTAAAATTATTTGCCAACCCCAATGATGAAATCCTAAATATAAATTAATAATTAAAGCTAATAAAGAAGGGTATTTGAGATTAACAAATTCTGTTGTATTAGGAACAGTAGCAATGAAATTGGGAGCAGGTAGACAAACAAAAGAAGACATTATTGATAATGAAGCAGGAATTGAACTTGTGAAAGTATCAAATGAATATGTCAAAAAAAATGATCCTATTATGATTTTGTATTCAAGTAAAGAGATAGATTTATCACTTTCAAAAGAAGTATGAAAATCAATTGAAATTAGTAAAAACTTAAAAAATGATCCAATTATTTTAAATAACTTAAAGTAAAATGAAGATAAAATTATTGTTATAATTTTACTATGTTGTATTTAAAAAATAATAGAGAAGAAATTGCTACTCTAGAATTAATTAATAAACATTTTTGAAAATCAAGAACAGGACCATTATCAGCACTGACTTTGCCATTTTTTTTAATGTTGATTTATAGAATATTAGGACAAGATGATATTACTTTGTTTACTAGTGGTTTGGCAGCATATTTTTCTTTTTCAATTTTACCATTATGTTTTATTTCGTTGCCTCAAATGATTGTAGAATTTAAAACATCTATTATTTCAAGAAAAATTTCAATTTCAAAAATTACAAAATCAAAATTCTCTTTAATAATTTTGTCTTATAACTTTATTGCAATTTTTGTTGCAACATTAATAATTACTCTTTTATATGCAACATTTTTAGGTTCAGAAGCACCTAAAGTATTTGAAAATATAAAGTGACCTGAATTAACTTATTCATTATTTAATATTTATATTTCTTGTTTATCTTTTGGTTTGTTGCTTGGAGTATTAATTAATAAAATTATTTTGATTCAAATAATAGCTTTTTTACTAATTATTATTTCAATAACATTTTCAGGTCAATTTATTCCTGTTAATGTTTTAGCAAGATCTTTAGCAATTAAAATATTTACTTTGTTTTCTCCTACTTCATATAGTTTAAATATGATGAATATGGTATTAGAAAATGATAATAAGCAATTAATTGATTTGTGTTGATATATTTTTGATTCAAAAGTTCCAATTCCAGGACTCGCTCCAAATAGCGTTCAATTCATTAATGGAACTGATAAGTTTTATCACGACAATATTGAAAATTATCATTTTTCAGGGATATTTGATTTAAATCATACTTATAAAATGTTTAGTATAAAATATTATTCAGCAAAGGATAATGCTACTTTACTATTAAATAGTAGAATGGATATATCTATGTTGCCAGTTGATGAATTACCAATAGTAATAACAGAACTGAAATCAACTGATGTTTATAGTCCATGACAATTGATTTTAAATATTATTATGCCCTATGTTTTAACATTCACTTTCTTTATAGTTGCTATTAAAAAATTTAATTGAACAAGTAGGTAAAAATGAAATTTAGAAAAAATAAAAATGTTAATTTAGATAATATTCAAGATAATCCATATTTACATTTGGATAAATTTATTAGAAAAGAATCTTATTCATCAATGAAACCTTTAGTTTTAGTTAATAATATTTCTCATTCATTTAATCATAGAAATATTTATCAAGATATTAGTTTTGAAATTTATGAAAATGAAAGATTAGCTTTTTTGGGGCCTAATGGTTCAGGAAAAACATTAACAATATCAACAGTAGCAGGTTTTGTGAAACCTAAAAAAGGAACAATTGAATATTTATTTGATTATGAAAAAACACCATATGAAAAATTATCTGTTCAATTTCAAGATTTAAAATTCCCCATTTCTTTAACTCCTAAAGATTTGATTGAGTTTGCAATTAAATTATCTAATTTTGAGAATAAGAGAGCAGAAATTGAAGAAGGAATTAAAGCGTTTGAAATTGATAAGATAATGAATACTAAAATATCTAAATTATCAGGAGGACAACAACAAAGAATTAATGTTTTTGTTTCAATGATAGGATCTCCTAAAATTTTATTCTTAGATGAATTTACAACAGGGTTGGATATTGCTATTAAAAATAAATTGCAAAATTATATTTTAGAATTTTGTAAAAAAAATAAAATTACTTTAGTAATTATTAGTCATGATATTGATTGTATTGAAGATATGGTAGATAGAATTATTATTTTAGCTAATAAAGAAATTTTTATTGATGCCAAAGTAACAGATATTGTTAAGGAATTCGGTTCTATTAAAAATATGTTGAAAAAATATATTGTTATGTAATTTATGTTTTAATCATTAATTTAATAAATTAACAAAATTAATTAGTGTTTTAAACATAGGGGCTTTACCAAATGATTTTTCATCTGCGCTACCAGCTATATCTAAATGAATATAATCTTTTCCGTTAGCAAATAAGTTCAATCAAGCTGCTGCAATATTAGAATCAGGTTTATCAGTATCAGAACAAGACAAAATATCAGCATGAGTATTTTTGTATAAAGAATTTAAAAATATATCATTTAATGGCATTCTTCAAATTAATTCATTTTGATTTTTAGCAGCTTTTTCTAAAATTGTTCAATTTTGATCTTTTGATGATCAAGCACCTGTATATTTTCCTAATGCATAAATAACTGTTCCTGTTAAAGTTGCTAAATCAATAATTAAAGAAGAATTTAGTTTTTTAGCGGCATAAGTAATAGCATCTGCTAGAATTAATCTACCTTCTGCATCGGTATTAACAACTTCAACAGTTTTACCACTCATAGAAGTAAGAATAGTTTCTGGTAGTTGAGCAGCTGCATCAATCATATTATCTGTTACAGGGATAACACATGAAATATTTTTTTTAACATTTAATTTACTTAAAGTATCTACTAGTAAAAGAGCAATAGCAGCTCCAGACATATCAAATTTCATATCATTCATATATTTTCCTGGGGTTTTTAAGTTATATCCACCAGAGTCAAAAATAATACCTTTTCCAATAAAAGAAATTTTTTGTTTTGAATTAGGTTTTCCTTTATATTCAATAACAATTACTTTTGCATTTTCTTTAGATCCTTTATTAACTCCTAAAATTAAATTCATATTTAATTTTTTTAAATCATTAATTTCTAAAATATTTAGTTTCATTAATTTATTATGATTACATAATGATTTTGCATATGAAACAAATTTGCTGATTGTTAAGATATTAGGTGGCATATTTTGTAAAGATTTAATTTCACACATCTGAGATGCAATTAAGATATCTTCAAATCATTTATCTTTAAATTCATTAATCAATAAGTAAGTAGGTTTATACTTAGTTTTTTGAGTTTTCAAATTAAATTGTTTACCATTAATATCATGTCAATTATAAATAAATGATTTTACAACATCATCTTTTTTAATTTTTTTAGTAATAAAAGAATTTGCATCTATTTGATACATTCTTAAATTATTTTTTAAAATTAATGACATAATTTCATCTAATTTATTTAGATCAAATTCATCTTTTGAGCCTAAATAAATATGTGAAACTTCTTCATCAATATTATCAAAAATATATTTTTCTTTTTTAATTAAAGGTGTTTTACTTTCTTTGAAAAAACCTTTGATTAAAAAAGTTTTTTCTTCTCTAATATCATTAATAAAATTAATGATATTAGAGAGAAAAAACCTTTGATTAAAAAAGTTTTTTCTTCTCTAATATCATTAATAAAATTAATGATGTTGGCTAATTCTAAAGTTTTCATATTATTTATCAAAATCCAATGCAAATTGTATTAATGTTTTTACCATAACACCTGTAGGATTGTCTCCATCTCCGGCAGTTCCTGCTATATCTAAATGAATGTATTTTTTATTTTCAGTAAATTCTTTTAAAAACATTGCTGCAGAATTGGATCCACCTTTTCCTGATAAATCAGTATTTTTATAATCAGAGAAATTTGCTGATTTAATATTTTTTAAAAAATCTTCATGGAAAGGCATTCTTCAAACAAGTTCATCTTGTTTGTTGGCTGCAGCTAAGAATTTGTTATATGATTTTTCACATGTAGATCAAATTCCTGTATAAGTTGTACCTAGAGAAATAATAATTGCTCCTGTTAAAGTAGCAATATCAACAATTTGAGTTGGATCAAAGTATTTAATAGCATAAGTAATAGCATCTGCTAAAATTAATCTACCTTCAGCATCTGTGTTATTCACTTCTACTGTTTTACCACTCATAGATGTTCAAATAGAATCAGGGGTTTGAGCATTTGAAGATATTTTGTTATCTGTTAAAGGTAAAACAGCACAAACATTAGTTTTAGCATTTAAATCAACAATCCCTTTCATAGCAGCTGCACAAATAGCAGCTCCAGACATATCGAATTTCATTCCTTTTATATGTTGAGAAGGTTTTAAATTATATCCACCTGAATCAAATGTAATTCCTTTACCTATTAAAGCAATCTTTTCTTTTGATTTTGGATTTCCATTATATTCAATAACAACTAATCTAGGTTCAAAAGCACTACCTTTATTTACAGATAAAAATAAATTCATTTTTTCTTTTTCAATTTGTGCTTTATCTAAAATTTTAATTTTAACTTTTTTGTTATCTTTAAACATTTGTTTAAATTCTTGAGCTAATCATTCTGAATTACAAATATTAGGAGGTGTAGCTTGGTATTTTCTTGCTTTATTTACTAATTGGGAAATAATTAAAGTTTGTTTTGATTCGGCAACAACTTTAGCATCTTCAACCACTAAAAATAAAGGAAAACTTTTTTCACTTTTAGTAGTTTTTGCTGAATACAAATCATCACCATTTAAATATTCATATGTATCAATAAATACATTAACAACATTTTGTAAATCTAATTCTTTTGTAACAAAAGATTTAGCAATAATTTGAAATTCTCTTATATTTAATTTAATAATTTTATTAGCAATTTTTTTTAATGAATTTTTATCAAATTTTTTATTAGAACCTAAACAAATATAACTTATCTGTTTGTTAATATCTTCTGTTATTGTTCCAAAAGTTGTTAATAAATTTTTAACTTTTAATTTATCTTCTTCAAAAAATCCTTTTAATATAAATTTATTTTTGTTTTCCTTATTTATTATTTTCATATAATATCTCCTTGATTTTAATTATTTTTTATATTTTGTTTCTATTAACAGCATCAATAAAATTAATAAATATGTTATATCCGCCGTATGCTTGATTGGTTGCAATAAATGGGATAAATGATGGTATCATTGTATTGGTATTGGTAGTTGATTGACCTCCTCAATAAATTCCAACTGGAACTTTTTTGGTTCAATCAATTGTTTGGACAGAATTTGGATTGCTATCGATTGGATAATTAATATCTTGATATACAGCAGATCCTGATGCTCCTCCTGATAATGGGAAATTAGTATAAACATTTGATGAATAAAGATATGGAGCTTTTAATTTTTTTAGAATTGGATCTTCAAAACTTTCTAAACTCTTATAATCAGGGATAAATTTAGAATCAATTTCTACACCAACAAGTTTTTGTTTAGCAACAGGATGACCAGCAATAAAAATTTTCTTGTTCTCCTTATATATTCTTTCTGCGGTTGTAGAATTTTGAAAATTTAAAACTGGTGAATAACTTTGAATGATAGGATTTTCATTTGGAATACCAGGATTGTCATTTGGAATACCAGGATTGTCATTTGGAATACCAGGATTTTCATAAGAACTAAAATCAAAAGTTATTTTAATAAGAGCCATATCCAAATTGTAGTCTTGAGCAGTATTTTGATTATTTAATTTAGAAAATAAATCAATATTTTTATTTTCAAAATCTGCAATAATACTAAATTCTTTTACACAATTTCTAAGAGTGCTATTAGAATTACCTAAAAGATGTGTATATCCATCTTTTGTGCTTCCTGTTTTTCATCTATATAAAGAAAATCAAGATTCATCTAGTACATTATTATTATCGAATGTAAATTTGTATTTATTATGATAAGCGTCTAATAATGCATTAGCATCTGATATAACCACTTTGTTGGAATTATCTTCAGTTGTTAAATTTAAATTATATGCAATAGCTTCATTAACTACATGGAAATTTGTAATTAGATATCAATCATATAAAGAAGAATTACTTTGTTGTTGTTTTCAATATCATGATCAAGCAGTACCATTAGATGCTTTATTATCAGAAATTCTTAATTGAATTTTATAAGAATGTCTTTGTGAATAATCTTCATAACCTGGAGGAAATTTTTTTCAATCTGTATTAGCTTCTTCAATTTGTCTTTTAAATAAACTTTTAAATAAAGAATCATATAATTTGTAGCACCCAAAACCAATTCCAGCAACTGCTATGGCACCTAAAATTATGTATAAACTTTTTTCAATAAAATTTCTAATTTTTGATTTTCCCATATTACATAATTATAATAATTTTTCTACCAAATTTTTCATTAAACAAATCACTGTTAAAGGTCCCACGCCACCAGGAACTGGACTAATTGCTTGAACAATATCTTTTACATCTTCAAAGTCTACATCTCCATACATTTTATTGTCTTGAATAGTTATTCCTACATCAATAATGATTGCTTGATTTTTTACATTATTTTTTTTAATTAATTTCGGCGATCCCGCAGCAACTATTAAAACATCATAATTATTAGCGTGTGATATGCCTATTTTTTTATTTGTTGAATCTACATGCGATGAAAAATAAGATAATAATTTTTTTGTGGGTTTACCAACTAAATCTGATTCACCTATTACTAAAATTTTTTTGTTTTTTATATCTATTTCATAAAAATCTAGAAGGATTTTAATTGCTCTTGCTGTAGCAGGTATAAATAGAGGATTATCATCATTATAAAATTTACTTAAATTAATTGAATTACAGCAATCAACATCTTTAGAAGGATCAATTGAATCTAATATTCTTTTTTTGTTTAAACTTGATGGCAGTGGAAGTTGAACAATAATTCCATCATATTTTGGATTAATTTGATTAATATAATTAATAATTTCATTTTCTTTGATATTCTCATCAAATTTTATATGTTGAGTTGTAATTCCTAATTCATTTGCTTTTTTAATTTTATTATTAATGTATTTATTAGATTCTTCTAAGTTACCAACTTGAATAATAGCCAAACTTGGTTTTTTTGGCAATGAAGAAACTATATTTTTTAGTTTTAATGATTCAATTTCTGCAACTTTTTTTCCATCTAAAATTTTCATAAATTATAGTTTTTTTAACTTTCTTTCTATTTCCATTAATTGTTTTTTATAATTTTCATATTTATTTTTTTCTTCTTCAATTTTTTCTTTAGGAGCTTTGTTTAAAAAATTAGCATTAGATAAAATATTTTCACTTCTTTGAATTTCAGCATTTATTTTTTTCAATAATTCTTGTGTTTTAATTTTTTCTTGCATTTTTATTGTTTCATTTAATTCGATATTTACTAATAAATCGTTAATAGTAAATAGTGCATCTTTATTTTCTTTAAAATTAGCATTTGCTACTTTATTAACTAATTCTATAATTTCTTTATCATTAATATTTACTATTTGATAATTAACAATCTCTTTATTTGATATGTTGTAAATATTTCTTGCTTCTCTTATTAAAGAAACAGTATCTATTACAGTTTGTATTTTATTTTCTTGACCTATTGATTTTAAATCAAATTCATTTTCTAGCAGTTCTTCATTAAAAATTTCAAGATATAAATGATCTGTTAAAAATGGTAAAAATGGGTGAATTAAAATTAATAAATTTTTTAATACTTTTAAACAAACATCTTTATTTTTGTTAACTTTTGAAAATTCTATATATCAAGATGAAAAATCATTATAAATGAAATCTGTGATTTCTTTACCAATTATTGTAAATTCATATTTATCTATTTTTTGATCTATAGATTTTTTTAATTTTAATAAAGAATTAACAATTCATATATCTGCTATACTTTGATTTTTATTAGAATTTGTTGGCATTTGTTTTATATATCGAGAAATACTTCAAATTTTGTTACATAAACTTCAAGCACTTTTCAATTTTTCAATTGAAAAGTTAATATCTAAACCAGGAGAAGAATTTGTTAATAAATATCATCTTAAAGAATCTGATCCATAATTATCAATTACTTCCATTGGATCGATTCCATTCCCTAAAGATTTAGACATTTTTCTTCCATTTTCATCTCTTATTAATCCATGAATTAATAAATTCTTAAATGGAATTTGATTTTGGAAATATAAACTGAAAAAGTACATTCTAGCAACTCAAAAGAAGATAATATCATATCCTGTTACCATTAATGAAACAGGAAAATATCTTTTTAATTTTTCACTTTCATTAGGTCAATCTAAAAAAGATAAAGGAGCCAGTCCTGATGAAAATCAAGTATCTAATACATCTTCATCTCTTGTTCATCCAGTTCCTGGAGATTCAATTTGTACTTTTATTTGATCACCTTTATATCAAGCTGGAATTTGATGCCCTCATCATAATTGTCTTGATATTGTTCAATCATAAGCATCATTCATTCATTTTTTTAGCACTTCTTCAAAACGTTTAGGGAAAATTTGAACTTTATTTTTAGTTTTTAAATTATCTAAAACTAATTGTGAAAATTTATCCATTTTCACAAATCATTGTGGCATTACTAAAATTTCTATAACTGCATTACTTCTTTCAGAATAAGATACATTATTGATAATATCTTCTACTTTATCAATGAAATTGTTATTCTTTAAGAATTCAAAAACTTTTTCTCTAGCTTCTTCTCGAGATAAACCCTTAAAAGATAATGCATTATCATTCATCATTCCTTTTTTATCAATGCATTCAATTATTTCTAAATTATTTTTGTTAATAATTTCAATATCATCTATTGCATGAGCACTAACTTTCATAAATCCAGTTCCAAATTCTATATCAATGTGTTCATCGGCAATAATGGGTAATTTCTTATTAGTAATTGGATTAATAACAAATTTACCTAATAAATGTTTTTTGGTTTGATCATTTGGATTGATTGCAATAGCTACATCTGAAAATAATGTTTCAATTCTTGTTGTTGCAATTACAATAAAATCTTTAGAATTATCTTCTAAAAAATATTTTATGTAATACATTTTGGAGTCAGTTTTTTGATTGATAATTTCAATATTAGAAACAGCTGTTTCTAATATAGGATCTCAACATATAGCTCTTTTTCCACGATATATTAGTCCTTTATTATAAAGTTCTATAAAAACTTTATTAACTGCATCATTTGAATTTGGATCTAAAGTAAATTTTTCACAATCATAATTTAAAGCAAGTCCTAATTTATTTCATTGTTCATGGATGTGTGATGAATATTCATCTTTTCATTGATATGCTCATTTAATAAATGCTTCTCTACCAATTTCATATTTATTAATATTCATTTCTCTTAATTTTTGTTCTACTTTTGCTTGAGTTGCAATTCCGGCATGATCAGTCCCTGGAACAAATAATACATCATAGTTTTGTAATTTTTTATATCTAATTATTGTGTCTTGAATATAACTATCTCAAGCATGACCTAAATGTAATTTACCTGTAACATTAGGAGGGGGCAAAATAATTGAAAAAGGTTTTTTATTTAAATCGTTTTTTATAAAATACTTTTTTTCAATTCATTTTTTATTTTTATCTTTTTCAACAATATTATGATTATAATTAATATCCATTTTTCACCTTATTTTTTATATTATATTAAAAATATAAATGGTAATGAAATGATTAACAAAATAATTCCATAAGCAATAATATATCATGATAAAAATTTTGATATTTTCTTATTGCTTATTTTTTGTTTTTCATCATCAATATTTAAAATTTTCATTTGCATTTTTTCATATTTTGTTAATTTTTCATTATTTTCTTTTTTTATTTGAAATAGTTTTTTTAATTTATTAAAAGTATCAAAATTAGAAATATCTAGAATAATAATAAAAAATCCTAAACAAATATAAATCAAAGCAGCAACTGACATCCCATCTGCTCAAGATTTATTTAATGATATAAAAATAAAAATAAAAGGAATTACTAGTAACGAAAAAATAAAAGCATAAATTATGCATTTATTATTTTTTATAATAAATTTTTTAATTTTATTCCACATCTATTATCAAGAACTCCTGGCTATTAAAAATAGTTGAATTATCATTACTTTCATTAGCTATTGAATAATCTCTTTGTTTTGTATTAGAAATCTCATCAAAAGAAATTTTATTTTTTAAATTATTTAATTCTTCAGTTGAAATAGTCATTTCTGTTTTATTAGGAATGACCTTTGACCAATCATATATTTGATTAACATTTCCATAAATAACATGCTTATCATTAATTTCATAATAATCATATCCGTGATGATAATCAATAAATTTGTTAAATGAATCAGGTGTAGGTCTAAAGCCTGTAGGTTTTAATCCAAATGCTTCTAAAGAGACATCATAAATAGGATTTTCAAAAATATTTGCTGTTTTACCAAATTCAATTTGTTTAGATTTATCTATTATTGATATTTCATCTGCAGCATCCTTGGCATGTAAGATATTGGATTCTATTAGAATTCATTTTTTATTTGAATTCATAGTTAAGATATTATAAATTTTTAAAAATTCTAATGAATCATTATAGTTCAAATTTGAAAATAAATTTTCATAAATAGTTATTTTCTTTCCATCTAATAATCCAATTATTAAGTAAAAAACATTTTTTAAAATATTATCTATTTTTCCTGAACGTTTTAAATAATCAAAAATAGAAATATCTATATTTTTAGAAGATTTAAAAATAGAATATCTTGAAATTACGATAATTTCATTATCTTGGGTGTACCGAGATATTTTAGTTTTATTTTTAAAAAATAGATTTTCTAATATTTTTGAATCATTAGCAACAAATTTATAAATAGTTTCAAATTTAGATGCTTCATTAAAAAAATTATGATCTTTAAATTTTCTTTGTTTTGAACTTGTTTCAAAATAAATATTTTGTGAAATTGCATTTTTAAAATCGATAAAATCAAAAATTAATTTGTTGTAAAACTTTTTTCTATTTTCATATATTTTTTTCTCATCTTCTATTGATTGATTAATAACATTTAAATTATCATTCATTTGGTAGAAAGCTAATTTATTTTCTCAATCAATCTCATCTCATAAATCTTGATACTCAATTTTTATGCTTTCAATGTTAGATTTAATTTCATTTCGATCATTTTTGTCAATATATCCCTTTTGATAAGTAGTATTATGAGTGCCTGTATTATCCTGATTAGTACTTTGATTCAACAGATTATTATATTTATTCATTATTAATTTTAATTCTTTTTTAACATCTTTTTTAACATAGTTAATAATCATTCTTTTTAATTTACGAACATTCTTGATTTCTTCATTATTAAAAATATTTTCTTTTTCTAAAAACATAACATATTCTAAATATTTTCTTTCAAATTCTCTGTAAAATAATTCAATGTTTTCTTTTGATAATGATGATAAACCAATCATATTTTTTTTAAATATTTTTAAAAATTCAAATGTAAGTATTTTTTTAGAAAATAAATTTAAAAAATCTATTGATGTCTTTTTTTTGTTATCCATTTTTTTAATTTCATTTGAATAATATTTGTATTTATATTCAAATTCAAATATTATTGAATCCAAAATATTTTTTGCAAAAGCTTTTGCAATATTCTTTTTAATATTTTCAAATTTTTCATTAAAAACAAAACTTGATGTTTGTTTTTTTATCTTTTCTAATGATTTATCATAAGTTTCAAAAATATTAGTTTTTTCAATTAATTGTTTTGCTTTTTTTTGGATACTTATATTTCTTTTTTCATCTATTTTTTCTGTAAATTTCTTTTTGTAAAGTTCTATTAACATTATATTTCTATCAATTAATAGATTAATTCTATTTTTTAAATATTTAACATGAGACAAAATAAAATCATCATATATGATGATTAATTCATCAATATTTCTTTGGCTAGATTTTAACTGATTAGTTAATTTTTCAATGTGATTGATTGCTTTTTTAATAAGAATATTGACTGCTCGATAATATGACAATTCAATTCTTTTATAACCAGAAATTTTTAACATTTTAATATTTTTGTCATATTTATTATTTGTTTCAATTATTTTAGTGATAATATCATATTGATTCTTTAAAACTTCTTTTTCAATAATTTCAATTACTCTAGTTTTTGGATTGGCATTATTAAAAATATTTAAATCATGAAAAGAAAAACTATCGCTCAAACTAGAATTTAATGGATTATGAATTTTCCCATTAATTTTAATTAAACCGCTATAAGAAATATTATCATTTGTAAACAGAGAAATAAATGCTCTTTTTTCTACACTATTTTTAAAATATACAGTATGTGTTTTAGAATCCATTAGTGAGAAATTTAAGTTTGATATCAAAAAAGAATCTTCTTTTTTGCTTTTATTTAAAGTTACATTTATTATTTCAAGAACATTTTTTTTAAAACTCATATTTCTAAATTATAAAAAAAATTTTAAATATTTTGTGGTATATTAATCTTTTCAGGAATTTTTCTTAAAATATCTGTTTTATGTTTTTCTAAATAATCTAAAATGCGTTTGAAAATTAATTCTTTTTTAATATTTCAATTTAATAAACTAATTCTTTGAATTGGATATTTTTTAATAATAAAAAAGTTTTCAATATCTTTATCTAAAACATATTCATCATATGATCTTCAATATTTATATGTATCTAAGAATATACCTACAACAAATTGTTTTGTAGATTTATTAATAATAGCTACAGGAATTTGTAATGTTCCAATTGAATAATTAATTACAAAATCAAATTTAGAATTAAAATCTACAATATCTTTTTCTAAATCAGCTTGAATTGTTTGGATTAGGATATTAGTTAAATTATCAATTTTAATGCCTACATTTGTTTTATTGATCAATCTTTCATTTTCTTCATTTTCTGCAAGTTCATTTTTATAATATTTATAATTTTTTCTTTCTTCTTCATTCATATCCAAGAATTTCAATCATTCTTTAAAAATTAATATATCTTCAGAACTATTGTTAATTATATCTTCACTATTTATAGATTTAATTACAATCATTTTATCTTTTGCTCTTGAAGTTGCAACATTTAAAGCATTTTTTCCACCTGGTTTTGCAACATAAGTAGCATGTAATTTTGTATTTTTATCATAAGCAATAGAAGCAATTAATAGATCAGCTTCATCTCCTTGAATGTTTTCAATATTTCTAATTAATATTTTTTGTGTATTAATAGCTTGTTCTAATTCTGGATGTGATTCGATGATTTTGGTTTCGATTGCAAGTTGTTGAGAAGCATTAAAAGCTAAAATAATAATTTTTTTGAATTTATTTATATTAAATAAAGTTTGTTTAATAACTTCATCTATTTCTTGATCATTCTTAGAATTTTCTCATGCTCCATTAACATTAATAACTTCTATCGGTAAAGAATCATTATTTTCTTTTCAAGTATCAACAACATCTAATTCACCTTTGTAAAAAATTTGGGAATTAAATGTCATTAATGATGCAAATGAAGAACGATAATTTTTATCTAGCAATAACGCATATACACCTTTTGCTACAGCGTAATCTAATAAAGATTCAATTTGACCAAAAGGATTTTCTTCATTATCTAGTTTGCTAGCAAATCATTTAGAAGGTTGCATTTGTTGATCGTCTCCTGCTAATATTTTTATTTTAGCTAAATATAGAATAGGAAGTCCTTTTTCTAAATAAATTTGTGAAGACTCATCTAATAAAGCATAATCGAATTCTCCTTTTGTCCATGATTGTAAATCTGTTTCAGGAGTTGTAATAATAATTGGATAAATTATTTTAATAATAGCTGCATGTTTTTTAATAAATACAGCAGGATCTAGAGAAGCGGCTCTAACATCTAAAGCAAATTCATTATATTTTGCTTTAAGAGATAAATCAAAATTTTTAATCTTTTCTATTATTTTTTTAGCAATTACTATTTTTAAATTATTGTGGTCATTAATTCATGATTTATTTTTGCGATTATTATTATTTTTCAATAAATTTAATTTAGCTCATAACTCTTGATTAATTTTATCTTTATTAGTTAAGAAATGATCTAAATCAATAGATTTATCAATAAAATTATTTGTAATAATATTAATTTGTCGTTTTATATTTTTTGAAGAATATTGACTTTTGTTTTTTTGTAAGTCATTATGTTTGATAACATATTTCACCATTTTATTTTTGTTTTTAAAGTTTTTTAATTCTTCAATATTAAATTTAATATTATGATCTAGCATCATTAAGTCATTTAGTGATTCCTTGTTATATCCATTTGATTGATCAAATTCAGAGAATAGAACAATATTTTCTTCTGCTAATTCATTTTTCATAATAGAATTTGTTAGTTTCATTAATTCTTTTTCTTTATCGGAAATAATTTTGATCATTCTTTCTTCAGCATTTAAATCAAAGTTTTCTAAAAAACTAATATAACTTTTTATTAGCTCATAAAATTTCTTTTTATTCATTTCTCGATCATTCAAAATGAATAGACAAAAAATTTCCAATGATTCCATTCTATTTTTCAATACTTCTAGAGCAGCTTTTTTTTGAGAAACAACTAAAGCTGTTTTGTTAAACATTAAAACATTTGTCAAAATATTAGTAATTGTTTGAGATTTTCCAGTTCCAGGAGGACCTCAAATAATTGTGTTTTGATTTAATGCAGACACAATGGCTTTATCTTGAGATAAATTTGAATGAACTATTTTATAAAATCCAAAGTTTTTTTTAAAAATAGAATCTGTTATTGTTTTTTTATAAATATTTTTATCAAATTCTACTTCAAGAATATCATCTAAATGACCTTCATTTAAGATCTTTAACATTAATTTTCTTAAATATCCCCCTGTTGGTTCAAAAAAACCTAAAGAGACACCAGGTCAAATCATAACTGTATTATTATTAATTTCACTTTCTTTAAAATTAGGAACAAATCCTTTTAAAGTTTCTGGAATTTTAAAATTTTGTGATCAAGAATTTTTAATAACTTCAAATAATTCTTTTATTGACATTTTTGAATAATCTGCATCAACGTTTAACAAGAAATTATTAGATTCTAAAAAGTATATTAATTTTTCATTAATTTTAATATCACCTATTGAAACAATAGATACCATTGAGTTATTTATTTTGATGTTTACCTCTTTAAAAAACATTGGAGCTTGAATCACTTTGTTATCTATTCTCAAAGTAATATATATAAATCCTAAATGAATAGGTCATAAATTATTTTGTTCATTTAAAGCTCTAGCTTTATTAACAATTAATTTTCATTCAAAAGAAAATTTTTGTCTGTTAATTTCCATTGATTTTATTAACTCATGTTTAACTTTTTCAATAGATACATCATTTTTTTTTAATAAATTATTTAACTCATCAGGAATTTCTTCATTAAATGCTTTATATAAAGATATTAATTCTTCAATTGAGTTGCATTTTAATATTTGATTAATAAAATATTCATTATTAATTTGTGTTAAAGGTAAATTGAAATCTTTTTCTGAAATAATTTTATTAAACAAACTATCGCTGAATTTTTTTTGAACATCAAAAATGGTTTTATTATTAACATTAGAAAAAATACATGAATCATTTTTTGTAATATTCAATAAATCATTTAATATTTTTTTATATTTTTTGTTTACTTCTTCCATATCTTAATAATTATAAATATAAAATACATTTTGTTTTGAAAACGAATTTTCATAAAAATCACTATTACAATATAATAGCTAATCATTGATATAATATATAGTATGAATACATTTTATGATTTAGTTAAAGCTACCCCTGTAAATTTTTGAGACAACATCAATTTTTCAGACCCTATTGTTATTTTAGGTTTTGGACTTTTAGGAATATCTATTGTTCTTCCTTTTATTATTTTCATTATAAAAGTTATTTATAAAAAAAGAAAATTGAGAGAAAATTGAGCTTTAAGTAGAGCTGTTCGTATATCATGATTATTGGGTGCATTTGTTTTTGTTGCAGGGTTTATTTTACTAATATTAAAAATATTAAATATTTTTTAATTATTCGAGAATTTTTTTCTTAAAGTAAAACTTCACATTTTAAATTTATTTGGGGTTGCTTCATAAATTACTTGATCATTTTTACTTATTTTTAGATGAATAGAACTATTTTGATTAACATATTGATTAATGAATAATGAATCTTGATATAAAGGATCTGTATGATCATTTAAATCTTTATTACAATTATTACTAAAATTTCATCATCAAATATAATTAGGATCTGTAGGTTTTTCATTATAATCTGGCAAATCACAAGTTGGTTTGTAATTTGTTCCAGTATAAGCTATTTCAATTTTAATTTTATCTCCAGTATTTACTGCCACACTTCTTTTTTCGGTATAAGGTTCTGCTGATTGAAAATAGTAATTGTTTTCAGTTTTGTTATCTTTTATTATTCCTTCTGCAACAGCTGTAAAACTTTTTCCATTATTTTCATTAGTTCCATAATAATTTATTTCAGAAAAATTATCACTAAACATTTGATATAACTCAAATCTTGCTAAATACATAAAATCTTGTTTATACACATCTCAAGTTAAATTTTTAAGATATGTTGAATATTGACTTCTAGATGTTAATTTAATATCACTAAGTAGAAATTTTTCCAGTTTTCCTTTATAAGAAGCCGCTCCAGTAGGAGTAGTTAAAGTAGCATTAGGTTGTTTATCTAATTCTCCTATTAAAGGATTATCTTCTTTAAAATCATTAAGTACAAGAGTAATATCTCTGGAATTATCAGTTCCATATTGTACAATTGAACCTAATATTGTTAAAGTTCTTGGATTTTTAAAATCAAAAGAACCTTTTTGAACTTTTATTACAAAAGAATAATCTGCTAATTCAGCAAAACTTCCAAATTTTTTATAAATATGATCTAAATTGAATTCAAAATAATCTCTTGGAAAAAATGAATCATTAATTGAGGCATTATAAAATTCTTTTGCAGTTATTTCTTTGTAGTTGTATTTTGGGTTTGTAGAAGGAGTTACTTTTATTTCTTTGCAAACTTCATCAAATAAATTATCTATGATTAAATATGGAATATTTACAGTTTGAGAAGTTTGGGTAATAGAAACAACAGATTGCAATGTCAATGTAATTCTAAAAGAAAAACTTTTATTACTTTCATTCATTTGATAATTATTAATATTTAAATTAAAATTATCATTAATATCAAATAATAATCTTAATTTTTCATTAACAAGATCTTTACTGATTACATCTTTTGGATAAAATCCTACATAACAAGAACTAGAGTTAGTGTTAATATAATTTATTTTATTGGTTATATATTGATTAGCAGTTAAAAAATTATTTACAACAATTTCCTTACTAATCATTTCGCTATCTGTAGAGCTACTTGTAGGTTGTGAAATTGTTAAAAGAATTTTTAACCATCCTCCTTCTTCATTTATTTCGGAAACCATATCAATATATAGAAAACCTGAGTCAAATAAATGATGGATATCTACATCTCCAGTTACTTCAATGATACTTTCAATATTTTCATTTATAAGTTTTTCCAATTCTAAAACATAGTATGCATTATATTCATCATTAATTAAAGTTTTCATTTCACTTGGTAATAAATTAGAAAAAAAATCTCCTCCATTAATAGTGGTATCGCCACTTTTAAAATTAATAGTATAAGTAGTATAAGTATTTTTCTTAAAACCAGTAAAAGTTATTTGTTTATTCAATGCTATGTTATTGAATAAAAATTTTAATTCAAATCTAATTTCTTGATTAATTCTATCTTTTTGGATGTTATTAACAACTAAAGCATTTATAAAAATATCTTCTTCAATATTTCCTTCAATATTAAATAATAAATTTTTATTTCTAATTACTTGATTTTTAATTCATCTTTCATCAATCGTAACATCACTAACAAATTTTTCAGGATCTCCTAAATTAAATCTTGATTCATTTGTAAAATTGATTGTAAAGTCAAGATTAGAACTATTTCTTTCATTACAACTAGTAATCATTATAGGTGCTATACTAGTAATTGAAGCAATTGATAATACACTTAATTTCTTTTTAAAATTCATATAAAACCCTTTTTTATTTTTTTGCCTATTATTTTAATACAAATTTACTTAAAAATATAAGAAAGATAAAAGTTATTTTTTTTATAAAATTCATATATAAAATTTTATATAATTTAAAAACATATTATTATTTTTAAAATTAGAATACTATTATGGAGAAGTAGCTCAGCTTGGTAGAGCACTTGGTTTGGGACCAAGCGGTCGCAGGTTCAAATCCTGTCTTCTTCACCATTTATTTTTGGGGGGGTAGCTCACTTGGCTAGAGCGCCTGCCTTGCACGCAGGAGGTAGAGGGTTCGACTCCCTTCCTCTCCACCATGGCACTATAGCTCAGTTGGTTAGAGCGTTCGGTTCATACCCGAAAGGTCAAGAGTTCGACTCTCTTTGGTGCTACCATATCAAATATTTGCAAAAAAAAGTTGATGGTCCTATAGCTCAATTGGTTAGAGCACCCGGCTCATAACCGGTAGGTTCCAGGTTCAAGTCCTGGTGGGACCACCATATAAGGGCAAATACCCAAGTCTGGCTGAAGGGACTAGTCTTGAAAACTAGCAGGGGCTTCACGGCCCGCGGGGGTTCAAATCCCTCTTTGCCCGCCATTTAAAAAGATATTTTAAAAAAATAGATTTTTACCTAAACAGATGTTAATTGTTAATTAACATCTTCACATCGCGGAGTAGAGCAGTTGGTAGCTCGTCGGGCTCATAATCCGAAGGTCGTAGGTTCAAGTCCTGCCTCCGCAACCATATGTCTTGATTGCAAATAGGTGTATTTAAAAAATAAGGTTCGATTCCTTGTCAAGACAAATATAATATACAATTATTATTAGTGGTCCAGTGGTAAAGTGGTTTAATACGCCTCCCTGTCACGGAGGAGATCGCGGGTTCGATCCCCGTCTGGACCGCCATAAGGCTCTGTAGCTCAGTCGGTAGAGCAACAGATTGAAGCTCTGTGTGTCGCTGGTTCGATTCCTGCCGGAGCCACCATTTCATGTTAATTAATGACCTACCTAAAATGATCTTAAATGATCATTTTTTTTATTCTTCTTCTCAAGTAAATTGATATCCTAAAATTCTAACAGTGTCTCCTTGTTGAATTCCTTGATTGATTAATTCTTTTCATAATCCAATGTCTTTTATTTTTTTATTAAATCTTAAGATATTGTCATAAGTATTTAAAGGATTTCTTTGATAGATTTCTTCAATTTTTTTACCTGTTACTTCGTACATTCCTTCATATAATTTTTCAACTTTAAAATCATCTTCTAATTTAATATAAATTTCTTCAATAGGTTTTTCACTAGGTATTATTGTTTTTGCATTTTGATATAAAATAAACATTTTCTTTTTTAATTGATCTAAATCATCGAAATTAAGTGCTGAAATGCTAATAATAGGTAGTTCAGGATATTTTTTAATAAATTCTTGATAATTAGAATCAAAATCAGCTAAATCTTTTTTATTAGCAATGATTAAAAAATCTCTTTGAATAATTTCTTTATTAAATTCCTCTAATTCTCTTTTTAGAGTTTCAAAATCATTAATAGGATTTTTATTGGCATCACCAAAATCTATCACAAAAGCAATTAATTTACATCTTTCAATATGTTTTAGAAATTGAATACCTAAACCTTTTCCCATTGCAGAACCTTTGATTAAACCAGGTAAATCTGCCACTACATATGAATGATCTTGATATTGAACTAATCCTAATTGAGGAACTAAAGTAGTAAAAGGATAGTCGCCAATTTTTGGTTTGGCATTTGAAATTAATTTCAAAATAGTGGATTTACCAGCAGATGGAAGACCAACTAAACCTATGTCTGCTAAAACTTTTAATTCCAAAGTAACTTTTTTTCTCTCGCCTAAAGTTCCATTTTCACAAATTTTAGGAGCAGGATTAGAAGAAGATTTAAATTTACTATTTCCTCTTCCTCCTCGACCACCTTTTGCAATTAAATATTTTTGATCATCAACAATATCGCAAATAATTTTATTATTTTCATATACTAAAGTACCTAAAGGGACTTTGATGATAACATCTTCTCCTTTAGCTCCATACATATTTTTTGTCATTCCATCTTGTCCATCATTTCCTCTAATATGTTTCATGATGTGAATTGGTAATAGAGTATTCATTCCACTATCACCTTGGAAATAGATATTTCCACCATCTCCACCATCTCCACCAAAAGGTCCACCCTTTTCTACACGATGTTCATGACGAAAAGAGATGATTCCATCTCCTCCCTTACCAGCGATAACTTCAATATTAACTTGATCAATAAATTTCATAAGATTATTATAATTTATGAATGTATTTTATCTAATAATAAATTTGTTTTTGTTTGATCTAAATGCAAATCTTCTTTATAAATATATTTTTTATAAATATCTTTTAAACTTGAAATATCTTTATTTAATAGACCATCAAAGACTACTTCGCCTTCATTTAAAATAGTGCAATAAGTTGCATATTTATTCATTTCATGTAAGTTATTAGAAACAATTAAAATGGTTTTTCCTTTATTTTTCAGTTCAGTTAAATATTCATAAATTTTTTGTTGGTCATTATAATCTAAGTAAATTTCAGGTTGATCTAATATTAATATATTAGGTTTATCAATTAAAGCTTGAGCTAAAAACGCTTTTTTTATTTCTCCAGAAGATAAGGAATACATTTTTTCATTTTTGTTTTTTTCTAAAGTAAACTTACCAATAATTTTATTAATTCTATTGTCTAATTTTTCAATAGAAGTTGTGAATAAAGCAAAATTGGCAATATAATCTTTTAATTTTATTTTTTTTGAATAATTCATAGTTTCAGGAACAAAGCCAATCTTTTTATTAGCACTTAATTCATAGTTTCTTCTATTATTAATTAAAATTTCACCTTTAATTTGATCTTTGGGAAAAGCACAAACAATTGATTTAATAATAGTTGTTTTTCCACTTGAACAAGGGCCGGTTAAAAGATGAATTTCACCTGGATAAACATTAAAAGAAACATTTTTTAAAATATGCTTATGTTTATATTTTTTATTTAAATTTTTAATTTGAATAGTTGGTGTTTTGTTTTCAGGTTTTTGTCCAATAATACCAAGTTCAACAGTTTCTTCTTTAATAATCTCATTTTCTTTTTCGATTACTTCTTCATCATGCAATAAGATATTTTTAATTTTGGGTTGATTATTTATAGCAGTTTCTACATTAACTTTATCTTCATAATTAACTTTATCTTCATAATTAGCATTATCTTCATAATTAACATTATCTTCATAGATAAAGCTTGAACTAATATTTTCTTCTTTTTTAATTTCTTCATCAGCCAAATTATTATTTTTAGAATCTAAAATTTTTTTTAATTTTAATTTATATTCTTCTCAAGAAATTTCTTTATTTTCTAATTCCTTCATTAAATTAAGTATTGCTGTATCTAATATTGTCATATTATTTTAATTCCTTTCTATAGTAGATTAATGAACTAAATACAAATACTAAAACAGCAATCGATGATCAACTAATAGCCAACATTCAAGGTTCATCTAATTTTTCTTCATCATATGTTGTGTAATAAGATTGATTTTCTGAATCAAAATTATAATAAGTACCATCAATAAATGTTGAAGCAATATTGTAGTAATTTGAATAACTACTTAAATTATAAAAAGAATGATTAATATGGTCTTGTTCTACATTAGTTCTTGCTATTTTTAAAATACCTGACATTGGATTAATATAATCCATTGCTAATAAAAAATTGTTTGCTTGAATATTTTTATTAATAAATGATTCATGTAATAACTCAAAAATGAAATTTGCATTTTGATCATTGATTGAAATTACTATATCTTTATTTGCATTATCTTTAAAAACAATATTTTGAAATACCAATTTATTTCTAGGTCCTGCAACAAAACTTTTATTGTTACTTGGTAAGAATGAAATATTAGCATAATTTGTTGATTGACTAGTATCAGTAGCTCCTAAACTTCGAAATTGATCAATATTGCTTGTTACAGCATTATTAAATGTATTATTAATTTGATCAATTGGAGTTGAAGTGATATAACTTGTAGATACATTAATAAAATTGGCAATTACATATGAACAAGCAAAAACAGTTGCAGGAATTGATCTTCCTATTTTTGTTCCAAAAATAGAACCTAAAAACAAAACCATGGAAGAAACAATTAAGAATGTAATAAATTGAGCTCCTAAAGCCCCTACTGTTAATAATAAGAAATTATTTGGTGTTAAAATTCTTGTAATCAAAAATGAACCAATATTAATTAAAAATGTGTTAATAAATGAAATAGCAAATCCAAATATTAATAGAAATGTACTTCTAGCTGCTCAAATTTCAAATCGATTAATTGGTTTTGTGATAATAATAATCTCATCTCCATCATTTCGAGAATCTAAAAAAATCTGAGCTGATTTTACAATTGTTTGCACACCTATTGCAATACAAGACAAAGAAATTTCAATATAAAAAATATAATCTAATATGTTAGATTGTTGGAAATCTTTAATGAAAGATGGTAATAGAGAAACAATTAAAAGAATAATACAAAAGAAAAAAAAACAAACATAAGTAGAAACAGATTTAAAAAAAATTCTACTTATATATTGCATCATTAATTTATAAGATTGATAGTTAAAAATTTTTTTCATTGCTTAATTATAACATTTCTATTTTTAATTTATTTTGCAACTATTACAACTGCAGGTTTAATAATTCTTTCATGTAATTTATATCCACGAGAAATAACTTTTATAATTTCATCTTTTTGATATCCAGCTTCTTCTATAATTTCTTGAGCAAAATGCAATTCTGGATCAAATATATCTTTTACTTTAGGTTCAATAATATTAATTCCATTATTTTCTAATATAGAAAATATTTGATCTACTAACATTTGAAAACCTTTAACATATGCATTGATTGCAGGATTATCTGAATTAGAACCAGAGCTAACAGCAAGATATAAATTATTAATAGGATTTAAAATTTCTTCTAATAATTTTTGAGTAGCAAATTTAGATTTATGTTCAATATCTTCTTTTGCTTTTTCTTTAATTTCATTTTTTAATTTTTCCACTTTTTCAGCAGCATTTTTAGCCATTTCTTCTGCTTTGGCTTTATAAGTAATCATATGCAATTCTTTTTCTTGCTCTAATTTAGTAATTTTGTCTAATAATTTTTCATTTTCTTTTTTTAATGATTTAATTTCTTGTTTTTCTGTTCTTTCTTCTTCATTAGTTGATGTTTCTAGAATTTCTTTAGTGCTATTTTTTTGTAATTTTATAACATCAAAAATTAATTCATATTCACCTTTTTCAATATTACGATCTAAAATAGTTGTTTTTGTATCTAAATTAACACTAATCTTAAATAATTTATCAGTTGATAAATCAATACCAATTAACTTTTGATCAAAATCAGCTAAAATTTCATCTTTTCCTAATGTAATAGTAATATTATCTTTTTTAAATTTTTTTCTATCTTCTACTCTTTCAATGATTAAATTAAAAATTAAAATATCATTCAATTCTATAATTCATTTATTGTCTACATTATTCATATTACTCTTCTTTCTCTTTTTCTGTATATACATCTATTTTTGAATCAATAATTTCATTTGTGTACTTTTCTATTATATTAAGAATATTTTTAGCTTTTGCATAATTCATTCGTGATGGACCAATAACTGATACGTCTTTTACTTCGCCATTAAAAGAAAGTCTTTTAGAAATGATCGAAGTATTAGAAGGCAATATTTCTAATTTAAGATTTTCTTCTAAATAATTTTTTTCATTAATTGATTCTCAAATTGATTGTTTTTCAATTAATTCAATAATATTTGCAAGTTCTTCTCTTTGAATATCATCTGATTTTATTAAATGTGATTTACCAAAAACTTTATTATTAGATCTATTTCTATAATTATTAAAAATATTATTAACAAATGCTTCAATTAATTCTTCATAATTTTTAATATTTTCTTTTAATATTGGTTTCAATGTTTCAATTGAAGATGCTATTTCAATTAATTTAACATTATATAAACGTTCTTGAAAAATTCTAATTGCTATTTTTAAATCATTAATATTTAATTTTTTAGTTGATAATGTCAATTCTTTAGAATCAACGATTCCTCCGGATGTTATTAATACAATAATTGCATCATGATTATTAATTGGAGTAAAGTTAATTGACATTAACCGCTCTTCTTTATTAATTTGAGAAGTAATAACGGTCATTTTAGTAGCTTCTGAAATAATTGAAACAGCTTCATCAATGATTTTATCAATTGAATTTCTTCTTTGAGCAAAAATATCTTTAATTTTAATACTTAATTTATCTTCATTTGATGAAGTTAAATACTTTGTGTAATATTTATAACCTTTAGAAGTTGGTATTCTTCCACTAGAAGTATGTGATTTTTCAATCATTTCTTCTTTTTCTAATGCTGCCATGATATTTCTAACAGTAGCTGAAGAAATAGATAAATTATATTTTTGAATTAAAAACACACTGCCAACAGGTTTTGATGAAGAAACATATTCTTCAACAATATATTTTAATATCTCATCTTTGTTTTTTGATTTTTTATTCATAACATAAATATTAACTAAAAATAAGAGTAAATGAACTCTTATTTTTTTTATTATGTAATATTATTCTTTTTCTTCTACATCGGCTTTAATTGGACCATCATTGTTTTCATCTTCTTGACTAGCAGCTTTATTTGCTTGTTGATTAGCAAACATTGCAGCAGCTTGTTCAATTTGGTCTAATTTGGTTTTTAATTCTTGAATTTGTTTTTTTTCAATCATTTCTTTCAATGAAGCAATTTCTTTTTCTGATTGTTCTTTCATTTTTGGATCTAAATCTTTAGAATCAGTTATTGATTTTTCCATTTGATGAATTAAAGATTCAGCCCTAATAATAGTAATTCTTTCTTCTTTTCTTTTATCATCAGCTTCTTTATTTTCTTCAGCATCTTTTACCATTTTATTAATTTCTTCTTCAGATAATCTTGAAGAATTTTGAATAGTAATTGTTGCTTCTTTATTATTCTTTTTATCTTTAGCTGTAACAGTTGTAATACCATTAACATCAATTGAGAAAGAAACTTCGATTTGAGGTACACCTCTAGGAGCTGGATCAATACCGCTTAAATTAAATTGACCTAATACTTTATTTCCTTCTAATACTTGTCTTTCCCCTTGAACTACAACAATAGAAACTTCTGTTTGATTATCAACTGCAGTTGAGAAAACTTGAGACTTAGTTACAGGAATGGTTGTATTTCTTTTAATTAAAGGAGCAATAATATCACCTTCAGTTACAATTCCTAAAGTTAAAGGAGTAACATCTAATAATAAAACATCTGAAACATCTCCAGCTAACACTCCGCCTTGAATAGCAGCACCAATTGCTACCACTTCATCTGGGTTAATTGTACGGTTAGGTTTTTTACCTAAAGTATGTTCTACCATTTGTTGTACAGCAGGAATTCTTGTTGAACCCCCTACTAGTAAAACCTCATTTAAATCTGAAGCTTGAATTCCAGCTTCTTTTAATGCATCCATAATTGGTTTTCTTGTTCGATCAACTAATTTTGAAGTCATTTTCTCAAATTCTGATCTAGTTAACTCTAATTCAACATTTAATGGACCTTCAGGTGTAATTGCTAAGAATGGTAAGTTAATTGATGTAGATTCTGAACCTGATAATTCAATTTTAGCTTTTTCAGCAGCTTCTTTCAATCTTGACATTGCCATTTTATCTTTTGAAACATCAAAATTATTATTTTTCTTAATATTTTCTTTAATTCAATCAACAATTGTATTATCTCAATCATCACCACCTAAGTGATTATCTCCACTAGTTGCAAGAACTTCAAAAGTACCATCTGATAATTCTAAAATTGAAACATCAAATGTACCTCCACCTAGGTCATAAACAAGAATTTTTTGTTCTTTATCTTTTTTATCAATTCCATATGATAAAGCAGCAGCAGTTGGTTCATTAATGATTCTAACAACATCTAATCCTGCAATTTTACCTGCAATTTTAGTTGCTTCACGTTGATCATTGTTGAAATATGCAGGAACAGTAATAACAGCTTTTTCTATTTTTGAACCAGTTTTTTTCTCAGCATATTCTTTTAAATACATTAAGATGTAACCTGATACTTGTTCAGGGCTTAATTCTTCTTCTTTTCCATTAATGTGAACTTTAACTTTTTCATTAGTTCCCATTAATCTTTTAATAGAAGCAATAGAATCTGGATTAGTTTCTAATTGTCTCTTAGCAATTTCTCCAACAATTCTTTCTCCATTTTTTCATGCAACAACAGAAGGAGTTGTTCTTTTACCAGAAGGATTTTCTAGAACAATTGTTTCTTTTCCATCCATTACAGCAACAACTGAGTTTGTTGTTCCAAGATCAATACCAATAATTTTTTCTTTAGCCATAACATATCCCTTCCAAATACAAACTAGTATTTAATTTATTTAAATTAATTATTTTCATTTTATTTCAATATTTTAACATAAATTTAGCACTTAATAATAAAATATGCTAATTTTTTTTATTTTATTTTTTATTAAAAAAGATATTTATTAATAAAATTAAAATTTAGAATATATCTTAAAAGAAAGAAAGATTAAAAATATGAAAGAAAAAGAAATAAATATTGAAAATATTAAATATGTTTTTTTTGATTTAGATGGAACTTTATTGAACTCAGAAAAGAAAATTTCACAATTATCATTAGAGACAATTAAAAAATTAAAGTCATTAGGTATTGAAGTTTCAATAGCTACAGGTAGACCTTATTATTTTCTTCCTAATGAAATTAGAGCTATTAATCCTAAAATACCAGTAATTTCTTGTAATTCAGCTTTAGTTTATGATCCAATAAAAAAGGACGTAACTTCTGTAAGTAATATAACAAGTGAACGAACAAAAGATATTTATGATGTGTTAATTAAAAATAATGGTTTATTTTTAATTTATACTATTGACAAAATTTTAATGTGTAAAGATGAGCAAAAAAATCCTGAATCAAAATGATTCAATGCTATTAAAAACATAAATAATAATTTAGATCCTCAAGATCAAGTAGAAATAGTTTCTATTGATACAACAAAACCATTTGATATTACAAAATATAATGTGATTAAGTTTTTAATTATATATTCAGAAATTCCAAGTGATAACTATCATAATATTGAAAATAAAATTAATACAATGAATGATGTTTATATTGTTAGATCACAGAATGAAGTTTTTGATATTATGCCTAAAGGTTTAACAAAAGGTGATGGATTACAAATATTACATAATAAAGGAATTATCGATTTAGAAAAAACATTAGTTTTTGGTGATGCAGAAAATGATTTAAGTATGTTTCAAAAAGCTAAATGATCAGTTGCTATGGGAAATGCTCAAGAAAAAGTAAAAGAAGCAGCAACTTTTATAACAGATTCTAATAGTAATGAAGGTATTTACAATTTTTTTAAAAAATTATTTAATTAGTTTAGCAATTTCATAAGCTGCTTTTGCATATGTTTGAGTAAGTTTTTTTAAACCTAATTTAATATTACCAAAATAGCGAATAATAAAAATTACTACATTATTTAAATTGTTTATTTCAATAGCTCTAATAATTGGCATAGATGCACAACCTTTAGGTTCAGCAGCATCAAAACCTCTAATTTTAAATTCATTATTATTTGATAATTTGAATCCATAAGTGATGTGTTTGGCTTTCTTATGCTCTCTTTTTAATTCATCTAAAATATTTTCAATTTCATTTTCATTGTTAATAGAATATGCAAGAGCAATAAATTTTGATTTTTTAACTTCTATAAAATATGTTGCTTGAGCTAAATGCATAATTACTAAATTTTAAAAAATTAAGAACGATATCTTTTTAAATTTTCTATTTCTTTTTTTGTCAATAAACGATAAGAACCTTGTTTTAAATTATCATATTTTATTCCGGCAAAACTCACTCGATCTAGAGCTAAAACATTTCTCATTAAATGTTCAAATATTTTTTTCACATGATGATAAGAACCTTCTCACAAATAAACAAAATATTCATTATTTTTAATATGTTCTATTTTTTGTTTGGAACTTTTATTATTTATTAGTAATTTATTATTATTTAAAAATAATAAATCTTCTTTTGATAATTGTTGATCAATAGTTACATGATATATTCTTTCAATTTGATAAGAAGGATGTGTTAATCTATTTGTTAATTCTCCATCATTAGTAATAATAATTACTCCTGTTGTATCGTAATCCAACCTTCCTACAGAAAACAAATAATCTTGATCATTGATTAGTTCAAATATGGTTTTTCTTTTGAAATTATCTTTTAAAGAACAAATAGTATTTTTAGGTTTATTTAATAAATAATACTTTTTTTCATAGTTTCTTTTGATAGTTTTACCATTTACCAAAATTACATCTTTTTCACTTATTTTTTGACCTAATTTAGCTAATTCTCCATTAATAGTTACCCTTTTTTGATTTATTAATTCTTCAGCATTTCTTCGAGAGCAAAAACCTATTTCAGATAAGTATTTATTTATTCTAATTAGCTTCTTAGATTCCATAATAAAAATCCTTTTAAAATTAATAATAAAATATATTTTATTATGATATTATATATAACTTGGTTATATTATAGTAATATAAAGATTTAAATTAATATTAGTATTAGTAGTATGAAGATTTAAATTAAGATTATTATGACATCTAATCAAAATTATTACATTTGTGAGATTTAATCAAATATTACATTTTTGATATTTAATCAAATATTACATTTGTAATTAATTCAAAAAAATAGAAAGGTTGTATTTAAAGATATATGACAAGTGCAAATGTCGAAAATGTATCTGACGTTAAAGGCAAACGTCGGAACAAAAAAGTAAGTACAAAAACAGGTGGTGGAGCCAAAGCGTTTTTGTCTAAACTTTCAGGTGCTTTCTTGCTTCCTATCTCTGTTCTTGCTATTGCAGGACTACTTTTAGGAGTTGGAGCAACCATCGAAGGTAATTCAGGTGGTAATGAAGGATTAAGAATTTTTGGTAGTTTTATCAAACAATTGGGAGATCCTTTATTTGGAGCATTACCATTATTATTTGCTGCAGCTCTAGCTGTCTCATTTACTGAAGAGGCTGGAGTCGCGGTTTTTAACTCAATTATTGGATATTTAATTTTTTCTGCATTGCAATCAGTATTTATTAAAACTAATGCAAGTGGAGATAAAGAACTTTTATTTGGAGGATGAGGATTAAATTTCTCAGACCTTAATTCATTGTTTGGAACATCATTAGGTTTCACATGTCTTCAAACATCAGTATTTGGTGGAATAATTGTTGGATTCTTAGTTCAATGAGCATACAATAGATTCCATACAATTCAATTACCTCAATTTATTGCATTCTTTTCAGGAAAAAGATTTGTGGCTTTTGTGGTAATTGCTTTAATGATCCCTTTAGTATTCATTTTCTTATTGTTATGACCTTATGTAGGTTTTGCTTTTAACTGATTTGGTGAAAATTCAGGTAAGATTCCATTTGGATTTGACTCATTCATCTTTGGTTTCATTGAAAGAAGTTTAGTTCCTTTTGGATTACATCATGTATTCTATTCACCATTATGATATACAGCAGCTGGAGGAGATGTTGGGGTTCAATTAACTAACTGATTAAATCAAGGTAATTACATTGAACATAACCAATTAGTAGAATTAGCTACTCAATTAAAATGTCCTACTGAAGTAATTGAAAATATTAAATTAAAGACAGGGTTAACATCTATAGATAGTAATGGTTTAACTTTAGTAACTATTGCACAAAATTCATCATTAAGTTTAGCAGGAACTGTTCAAGGAGATTCAACAACAACAGTAGCAATGGTTGGGCTTGCATCAAATGTTATTAATTATGCTAATGCAGGAACAGGAGGAGGAACTAATGTTGTTCCTAATTCACTACCATTATATGACTTTATTTCAAGTCAATTAGGAATTAAACTAGGAAGATTTTTAGATGGTAAATTCTCATTTATGCCATGAGGATTACCATTTGCAGGGTTAGCTATAGTTTTAGCAGCTCCTAAAGAAAATAGAAGCATTGCTTTAGGGGTTGTATTACCAGCATCACTTACTTCATTTGTAACAGGAGTTACAGAACCTATTGAATTTACATTCTTATTCTTAGCCCCTGCATTATTCTTTGGATTCCATGCTTTCATGTGTGCTCTAGCATTTATGTTAGCTAACTTGTTTAATGTTCATATTGGAATGACATTCTCAGGAGGTTTCTTAGATTTAGTTATCTATGGAATGATTCCAGTTCTAAAAGGAACTAACTTCTGATGAACAATTGTTGTAGGTGCCGCATATGCTCCAATCTACTTCTTTGTATTCTACATTTGAATTGTAAAAGCAAACTTACCAACACCAGGTAGAGGTGGAAATACAAAATTATTTACTAAAAAAGATTATCAAGCAGCAAAAGCCGGAGAAACAGAAGCTCTATCTCAAGTAGGATTAGATCCACAAGCAATTAAAGTTATTGAAGCATTTGGTGGAAGACAAAATATTGTTAAAACAGCTAACTGTGCTTCAAGATTAAGATTTGATGTTGTGGATTCTTCAAAAGTAAGTGAATCTGCACTAAAAGAAGCAGGTGCATTTGGAATGAGAAAAACATCAGATACCCATGTTCAAGCAATTTTTGGTCCAATAGCAGAATCATTAAGAGTAAAAATTGATCATGCATTGAAAAATCCAAATGATGTGGTAGCAACTACAAATGCTTCAACTTCATCAACTAAAGGAGCGACAAACAATAATATTGTAAGACCTGATTTAAGCCAAAATGCTAATGATTATTTAAGATTTATTAATTCATTTGGTGGTCAAACAAATATTAGTAAAATAACTTTTGCAAACAATGTTGTTACTTTCTACTTGAAAAATGAAATTAATTTAGATAAAGAATACAATGTTTCATTATTCAATAACTCATCAATTACTATTAATAAAGACCAAGTTAAATTAGGATATGATAAAGATCCTGAATTAACAAAAAGATTATTGAATCAAGTTAATGATGAAATTAAATCTAAAAATGAAAACATTTTTGCTCCAGTAGAATTAGGTAAATTAAAATCATTATCTTCATTAAATGATGGTGTATTTTCAGATAAATTAGTTGGAGATGGATTTGTTGTAAGTCAAATTGACGGAAAAGTTTATGCTCCAATAAGTGGTGAAATTATTTCAACCTTCCCAACTGGTCATGCTTATGGAATTCAAGCAAAAAATGGATTAAATGTTTTAGTTCATATTGGTATTGATACTGTAAAAATGGAAGGAAAAGGATTTAAATCATTTGTAAAACAAGGTGATTTTGTAAAACAAGGTGATTTATTAGCTGAAGTAGATCTAAACTTATTAAAACAAAATAATTTAATTACAGATGTTATTGTTGTTGTAACAACAGATTCAAAAGTTTTCCCTCAAGCAATTAAATTAAATGAAGGTGCAGTTGTATCTAAAAAAGATGTTATTATAAATAAATTCAAATAATTTTCAATCTTAAAAATATAATTTAATTTATTATGATTACTCAAATCCCAGAATGATGAAAAATATTAATTGGTATTTTAATAATCTTATTAGGTATTTCAATTTGAATAACATTTGGAATAAGAGAAAAAAATAAAGTTAATTTATATAAAGATCAACAATTAAAAGCTTATAAAAAGCAAAATCCAAAATTTAAAGGAACTTATCAAGAAGCGAAGTTAATTCTCCCTTGAAGTCAAAGAATTCGTTTAACATGAGTTCCAATTACAGGATTAGCTCTAATAATTATTGGTCTTTCTATTTCAACAGGAATTGTATTCAAATTCTTTGAAAGATAAAATAAATAAAAATGAGAATATTCTTGAAAAAAGATGCTCTCATTTTTTTATTATTTTTTATTTAATAATTTGATCATTCTTTATTTTTTAATAATCATTGACTTATTAAATTATTAAATCATGTATAAGTATATAAATAATAAATATAAATAATATTCTTTGATTTTAGTAATTTTTTTTATTTTATGAACATAAAAATCAACAATTTTATTAATAATATATTTTATTAATAATACAAAAGAAAAAAATAATTTAATTTTTATTGCAAAGATAAATTTTTATTAAAAATAAGAGTGCAGAAATTATTTTTATCTTATTTACTTTTTTAATTTTTTTGTCTTATAAAGTTACCAAATTAAATACCGATAAATAAAAAACTAGTGATTTCTCTCTGGCCATCCTTGTAAAATAAATAAAGAACAAAAAGGACACTTCAATTTATATTTGAAAAAGAATTAGAAAAAATTAATTTTATCTTTACATTAATGAATCAAATGTCTGATTCTTCTCAAGAAAACTTTATTCCAAAAATGATGAAAAGATATGAATTTATCTCAAAAGCAACTAATTATTCTATGGAGACAATAAGAAAAATGTTTTTTAAAACTAAAATGTATTGTTATCATAAGAATAAAAAATTATTCTTATAAGATCTATTATTATGATGTAAATATTTATCTTTTGCGACTAAATAACAAAAGAAAAAAATTAAAG
Organism: Metamycoplasma sualvi; assembly: GCF_045276925.1. GTDB lineage: Bacteria > Bacillota_I > Bacilli_A > Mycoplasmatales > Metamycoplasmataceae > UBA710. The sequence goes on along the minus strand of NZ_CP174167.1, from coordinate 462,449 downwards.
AAAATTAGTAATAAATTTCTATTTCAACTTTGATAAAATTTAAATCATGTCAATTATTAGTAAGAAAAAAATGAATGAATTGTTAAATTTATCTAATGATCCTAAAATTGAATTAATTGAAGAAACAAAGAAATCTTATAAAATTAAAATTACTGGAGATAAAGATAAAGTGAAAAAATCATCTTTTGAAAACAAAGTATTAGAGTTTATGTCAGATATGACAGAATTTGTTAAAGAACAAAAGGAATTTAATAATTCAGTAGTTGATTTTATGAAAGAACAAAAGGAATTTAATAATTCAGTAGTCGATTTTATAAAAGAACAAAAGGAATTTAATAATTCAGTTGCTGATTTATAGAAGAACAAAAGGAATTCAACCATAAAGTTGACCAAAGACTAAGTGTTCTTGAATCTTTTCATAAAGATGATTTTAGAAGAAATACAAATCATAAAAAATAATTTATTTATAAAGACCTAAAGTAATATTTTTTAATTATACATAATTTGATAGCAAATAAAAAGGTTCCTAGTTGGGCATAAAGTTACCAAATTAAATACCAATAAATAAAAAACCAGAGATTTCTCTCTGGTTGTCCTTGTAAAATAAATAAAGAACAAAAAGGACACTTCAATTTATATTTGAAAAAGAATTAGAAAAAATTAATTTTATCTTTACATTAATGAATCAAATGTCTGATTCTTCTCAAGAAAACTTTATTCCAAAAATGATGAAAAGATATGAATTTATCTCAAAAGCAACTAATTATTCTATGGAGACAATAAGAAAAATGTTTTTTAAAACTAAAATGTATTGTTATCATAAGAATAAAAAATTATTCTTATAAGATCTATTATCATGATGTAAATATTTATCTTTTGCGACTAAATAACAAAAGAAGAAAATTAAAGAAAATTAGGAATAAATTTCTATTTCATCTTTGATAAAATTTAAATCATGTCAATTATCAACAAAAAAAGAATGAATGAATTGTTAAATTTATCTAATGATCCTAAAATTGAATTAGTAGAAGAAACAAAGAAATCTTATAAAATTAAAATTACTGGAGATAAAGATAAAGTGAAAAAATCATCTTTTGAAAATAAAGTATTAGAGTTTATGTCAGATATGACAGAATTTGTTAAAGAACAAAAGGAATTTAATAATTCAGTAGTTGATTTTATGAAAGAACAAAAGGAATTTAATAATTCAGTAGCTGATTTTATAGAAGAACAAAAGGAATTTAATAATTCAGTAGTTGATTTTATAAAAGAACAAAAAGAGTTTAACAAAGAACAAAAGGAATTTAATCAAAAAGTTGACCAAAGAATAAGTGTTCTTGAATCTTTTCATAAAGATGATTTTAGAAAAAATACAAATCATAAAAGATAATTTATTTATAAAGACCTAAAGTAATATTTTTTTAATTATACATAATTTGATAGCAAATAAAAAAGTTCCTGGTTGGGCATAAATTTACCAAATTAAATACCGATAAATAAAAAACAGAGATTTCTCTCAGACTATCCTTGTAAAATAAATAAAGACAAAAAGGACACTTAAATTTTATGAAACTTCAATTTATATCTGAACAAGAATTAGAAAAAATTAATTTTATCTTTACATTAATGAATCAAATATCTGATTCTTATCAAGAAAACTTTATTCCAAAAATGATGAAAAGATATGAATTTATCTCAAAAGCAGTTAATTATTCTATTGAGACAATAAGAAAAATGTTTTTGAAACTAAAACGTATTGTTATAAAAAAATAATTGTTATAAAAAAATAAAAGATTATTCTTACAAGATCTATTATTATGATGTAAATATTTATCTTTTGCAACTAAATAACAAAAGAAAAAAAATAAAGAGAATTAGTATATATTTCTATTTCAACTTTGATAAAATTTAAATCATGACTATTATTAGTAAAAAAAAGATGAATGAATTATTAAATTTATCTAATGATCCTAAAATTGAATTAGTAGAAGAAACAAAGAAATCTTATAAAATTAAAATTACTGGAGATAAAGATAAAGTGAAAAAATCATCTTTTGAAAATAAAGTATTAGAGTTTATGTCAGATATGACAGAATTTGTTAAAGAACAAAAGGAATTTAATAATTCAGTAGTTGATTTTATGAAAGAACAAAAGGAATTTAATAAAAAACAAAAGGAATTTAATAATTCAGTAGTTGATTTTATAAAAGAACAAAAAGAGTTTAACAAAGAACAAAAAGAATTTAATAATTCAGTAGTTGATTTTATAGAAGAACAAAAAGAATTTAATCAAAAAGTCGATCAAAGACTAAGTGTTCTTGAATCTTTTCATAAAGATGATTTTAGAAAAAATACAAATCATAAAAGATAATTTATTTATAAAGACCTAAAGTAATTTTTTTAATTATACATAATTTGATAGCAAATAAAAAAGTTCCTGGTTGGGTATAAAGTTACCAAATTAAATACCGATAAATAAAAAACCAGAGATTTCTCTCTGGCTGCCCTTGTAAAATAAATAAACAAGAAAAAGGGCACTTAAATTATGTGGCACTTCAATTTATATCTAAAAAAGGATTAGAAAAAATTAATTTTATCTTTACATTAATGAATGAATTATCAGATTCTTCAAAAGAAAATTACATCCCAAAAATGATGAAAAGATATAAATTTATCTCAAAAGTAACTAATTATTCTATAGAGACAATAAGAAAGATGTTTTTGAAACTAAAACGTATTGTTATAAAAAAATAATTGTTATAAAAAAATAAAAGATTATTCTTATAAGATCTATTATTATGATGTAAATATTTATTTTTCTCGACTAAATAAGAAAAGAAAAAAATTAAAGAAAATTAGGAATAAATTTCTATTTCATCTTTGATAAAATTTAAATCACGTCAATTATCAACAAAAAGAAATGAATGAATTGTTAAATTTATCTAATGATCCTAAAATTGAATTAATTGAAGAAACAAAGAAATCTTATAAAATTAAAATTACTGGAGATAAAGATAAAGTGAAAAAATCATCTTTTGAAAATAAAGTATTAGAGTTTATGTCAGATATGACACAATTTGTTAAAGAACAAAAGGAATTTAATAATTCAGTAGTTGATTTTATGAAAGAACAAAAGGAATTTAATAAAAAACAAAAGGAATTTAATAATTCAGTAGTTGATTTTATGAAAGAACAAAAGGAATTTAATAATTCAGTAGTTGATTTTATAAAAGAACAAAAAGAGTTTAACAAAGAACAAAAAGAATTCAACCATAAAGTTGATCAAAGACTAAGTGTTCTTGAATCTTTTCATAAAGATGATTTTAGAAAAAATACAAATCATAAAAGATAATTTATTTATAAAGACATAAAATAATATTTTCTTAAATTAAAATTACTGGAGATAAAGATAAAGTGAAAAAATCATCTTTTGAAAATAAAGTATTAGAGTTTATGTCAGATATGACACAATTTGTTAAAGAACAAAAAGAGTTTAACAAAGAACAAAAGGAATTTAATCAAAAAGTTGACCAAAGAATAAGTGTTCTTGAATCTTTTCATAAAGATGATTTTAGAAAAAATACAAATCATAAAAAATAATTTATTTATAAAGACCTAAAGTAATATTTTTTTAATTATACATAATTTGATAGCAAATAAAAAAGTTCCTGCTTGGGTATAAAGTTACAAAATTAAATACTGATAAATAAAAAAACCAGAGATTTCTCCCTGGCTGCACTTGTAAAATAAATAAACAAGAAAAAGAACACTTAAATTATGTGGCACTTCAATTTATATCTGAAAAAGGATTAGAAAAAATTAATTTAATCTTTGCATTAATGAATCAAATATCCAATTCATCAAAAGAAAATTTATTCAAAAGGTAAATCTTTCAAAAATTTAACCCAAGATGATTGTGATCTTATCTCTCTTATAATTAATGCAGAAACTTATTTACAAAATACTAGTAAATACAAATTGGGGATTATAGTGACTAAAGAAGAGATTCAAGATTATTTTAAATTGCTTGAAAGTAAAGACACTCATCCAATATTTCAACTTTGATAAATGATATAGTTATGTAATACAAGGAAAATATTGGTATTGAAATTGGTAATTTTATAATCTTATTTTTTTTTGTTTTATTATGCTATAGTATTTTTATATAAGAATTTACAATGAGAATTCAAATTACAAAACACTATAGATATTTAAGGAGATATTATGAATAAAAAATTATTTATTATGAATAAAAAATTATTAATGGGATTAGGTTCAGCATTAATTTTGTCTACACCTATATTAGTAGTGACTTCTTGTGGTGATAATGGAAATGAAGCTCAAGATATTAAAATTAGTTCAGTTACTTCAAAAATAGAACAAGATAAAGTTGTTGTTACAGTTACAGGTTCTAAATTACCTACAGATATTAGCAAATGAAAATTCAAAGAAAATAATACTGTATCATCTGAATGATCATTATCTTCTTCTCAGCCTGCTACAGAAACACAAGTAACTTTTGCAGCAACTTATGCTAATGTTATTGGAAAAACATTTACTATTGAAGGAACAGGAGCAGAAAGTAATGCTTCAACAGAATTTACTGTTCCAGTTTCAACAATATCAAATATTAATTCCGACATGACTGATGAAGGTAACTTAGTATTAACAGTTACAGGAAATAATTTATCTTCAACAAACTCTTTATATGTATTTAATTTTGTACAAGCAGCACCATCAACATATACAAATACAAATCCTTCAATAGATGTTAATCAAATTAGTTTAACATGAGAAAATAGTTCACAAATTATTTTTACAATTGTAAAAGAAAGTCAAGGACAAGTTTTAACAAAAGATTTATATGGAGCTAAATTTAGCTTACAAATCAAAGATCAAACACCAGCAACAGAATTTACATTTAGTGATTATATAGCACCGACTGCTATCAATAAAGATCAATTCTTTACAAATGTTCATGAAGGAACATCTGATTCATCTATTAATACTTCAGTAACCTCAGATAAAATTACTGGTGATAATTTAGCATATACTATTACAACTTCAGCAGCTAATAATAAGTTTGTAAGTATTGTTTTACCAACAACAAATATATCTAGTTTCTTAAGTGGTCAAAAAGGGTTTACAACTTCAGGAAATAGCACAACTTTAACTTGATCTATTCAAAATGATCAAACAAATAATTGAGAATATGATGCATCATCATCTACACTAAAAAACAAAAATGAATTAACAACTAGTGGATTTACAGTTGTAATGATTGGTACATTACAAGATACATTAACAAATGTAACTAAAACATTTGAATTAAGTTTAACCATTAAAATGATTGATAATCCAGTTCAAACAATTTCTAGTGCAACAAGTGAAATAACTGAAAATGGTGATTTAAAAATTCTTTTAACAGGATCAAATTTACCACAAGAAGTTACTAAATATAAATTTACTTATTCTGGAAGCGAAACAAATGTTCCAACTGTAGATTCAACTAAACTAGAATTAGATACAACTTATAATAATACAAATACTAGTGTGCAATTTATAATTAAAAAAATAAAAGACACAACTCCTTCAGCTCCTTCTAATTATGCATCATCAACATCACCAACAACACCACCATTACCAATAGCACAAACAAAAGGATTATATGGAAAAGAATTCAGTGTAACTTTAGTTGATGTCGCTTCTAACCCCTCTTCAAGAGTTGAAGGACAACCAGTTACTTTCACATTTGCAGATTATGTTGCTCCAACAAGCATTGAAAGTTCAAAATTTTTCGAAAATGCAGATTCTTACAAACAAAAAGTAACTTCTTTACAAAAAGAAGGTAAAGGATCATTGCAACAACTAGATTACTCACCTTTAACTAAAGAAGATATATCACAAGAAGATGCAAGCAAACCATTTGAATGAACAATTACATCACATTATAAATCACATACTTATATATATTTAGTTTTACCTTCACAAGAAGAAATCTTAGCTTCTATTGGAGGATGAAAAGGATTTTCAGAAAATCTTCCTTCAAGTCCTCAGTCACCTCAATATACTTATACAAGTGTTTCTTGAGAATTTAAAGGTGGAACAGATCATACAAAATTTGAAGAATTAGGGAATGGTAATGTACTGCATAACAAAGAAGCTTTAACTGAAAATGCTCCAATTTCAGCTGATCTTACAGCAACAATAACAGATAGATTAACAAATAAATCATTATCATTTGATATTAAAATAACATTTAAATTAGGTGCTTTAGGAGAACCTACAATTGATAATAATGCAACTCCTACTCCTACTTTATCAGATAACAATACCAATGTAAAAGTAACAATAAAAGGAACTAATTTACCAACAGATATTGCAAAATGAAAAATAGAAGAAAGTAATGTTGTTTCTTCTCAACAACCAAAAGAGGCAGGGGACACTTCAAATAGTATTTGAACTATTAACACTTCTAATGCTTCATCTACATCAATTGAATTTAGTGCTAAATATTCTGATGTTGCTGGTAAAAAATATAATTTCTCTTTAGTAGGTTATTCTACAGTAACAACTTCTGTTACTTGTCCTTCTCCAAAATTTACTAATTCTCAAGTAAAAGGACAATTTGCAAATAGATATAATATTGAATTTACTTTATCAGGAACAGATTTACCTGGTGATATTAATATGTATAAATTTGGTAAAGTGACTGTAGATGGTAGTCAAGAAGTAAGTTTAGATGATTTACAAAAAACTATTAATTTTGTTAGTGGAACAGAAGTTAAAATTACTTTTAATAAATATAAAAATAATGAAATTACAGATAGAACTGTACAAACAAAAGGATTATATGGTAAAGAAGCTTCAATTTGATTCTCAAATGAAGCACAATCTAATACTAACAAAATTTCATTCCCTTCTTATGAAATTTCGGGAATGAACAAAGAAATTTTAGGAACTATTTACACAGGGTCTAATTCAGATAATTTAACTCCTCAAACAAATAATTTAGGAATAGATATTAAAACAATGTCAAACAACAATGAATATCAAGTAACTATTACAACTGATAGTGATACTGCAAAATTCATTAAATTTGAATTACCAAGTCATTCTATTGATTCATCAGAAACTGATGTAACAGGAAGAGCAAATGGTTTGAATTTCTTAGAAACAGGATTCAATAGTTGAGGAGGATTTACTGGATCACTTTATACATCATTAACATGATCTATATCTACTCAAACCCCACCTTCAACAAATGGTTCTGAAAGCAGTGGCGGATCACGAGAAGGTAATGATGGTACTTCAACAGAAACAAATGGTTGAAAATTAGATGGTAATGTATTAACTAATTCATCGGCTTTAACTACTCAAGGATCAAATGTAGTATTAACTGCAACATTAACAGATAGTGAAACAGGAGAAACAGTATCACTTAAAGTTAATTTAACAGTTAAATTAAAAACCTCTTCATCAACAGGTATAGGTAGCAGAGAAACAACACCAGGAGAATCAAATAATTTTTAATAAATAAAATTAAATAAAATAAAAATCATGATCATAATTTAAGTACTGATTGTGATTTTTTATTTTTTAGTATAAAATTAAAATGTTATGAAATTAATAGTAGGTCTTGGAAATCCTGGTAGCGAATATGAAAACACAAGACATAATATAGGTTTTCAAGTTGTTGATGAAATTGCTAAAAAAATGAATGTAAAACTATCAAAAGAAAAATTTGATGCTTTATTTTATATGAATGAAGATTTTATTTTAATTAAACCAACAACTTATATGAATTTATCAGGAGAGGTTGTTAAAAAAGTTGTTGACTTTTACAAAATATCTCCAAAAGATATTTTAGTAATATGTGATGATCTTGATATAAAAGTAGGTCAAGCTAAAATTAAAATATCCAATTCTTCCGGTGGTCATAATGGAATAAAAAACATTATTGAAAAACTTGGTACTTCAGAATTTTATCGTTTAAAAATTGGAATAGGAAGACCTGAAAAGAAATCTACTTCAATTAGTTCATATGTTTTAGAACCATTTGATAAAACTCAACAACCAATTATTGATAAAGTGATTATTGAAGCTGCAGATGCTGTTACAAGCATTATTTATAATGGAATACATTATGTGACAAATAATTTTAATCGTAAAAGGGAATAATTTTGAAAAAAATATTAGCAATTAGTGGTGGGGCTGATTCAATGTTTTTAGCATATCAATATCGACATGATAAAAATGTTATTTTAGCTTATGTTAATTATAATATTCGTCATGATACTCATATAGATCAGGAAATAGTTGAAAATTTTGCTAAAAAATATCATTTAAAATTAGAAAAATTAATTTTAGATAAAAATACAAATCATTCTAATAGCAATTTTGAAAATTGAGCTCGTGAAATAAGATATGATTTTTTTAAAAGTTTATATAAAAAATATCAATGTAAACAATTATTAATTGCCCACCATAAAGATGATTTTTTAGAAACATGTATTATGCAAAAAGAAAAAAATGAAGACAAATTATTTTATGGTATTAAAGAAAAAATTCGTTTAAATCAAATGAATATATATCGTCCATTATTATTAAAATATTGAAAACAAGAAATTTATGATTTAGTTCAAAAACATAAAATATATTACCATGATGATTACACTAATTTCGAATCTAACTATAAAAGAAACTATATTAGAAACAATATTTTAAATAAGTATTCATTAGCTCAAAAAGAAGAATTATTAAATGAATTTTTAAATTTCAATAAATCACAAGATAAAATAATTAAAAATATTAAAAAAGAGTATAAAGAATGATTCTTATCAGGATTTAAATTAGATTTTTTTTCTAATTTAAAATACCAAGAAGAAGTAATTAAACTATTTATTAACAAAAATTTAAAGAATATTAATTTAAATAAAAATATAATCAATAATATTATTAAATTTCTTTTATCAAGCAATAATAATAAAGAATTTCTGCTTTCAAATAACAATTTTATTTTTAAAAAAAATAATAAAGTTTATATAAAAAACAATAATTATAATAAAATAATTCATTAGTATTAATAAATTTTATTTATTAAAATTTATAATTATTTTAACTTATTAATGAAAGGGTATTTATGAATGATAATAAACCTAAAAGAAAAATTAAATGACTACCAATCATTTTGATTATTTTGATCTTAATTCTTTTCATTTGATTAATATGAAACTTATTAAATCCGGCTCCTATTGAAACAAATATTGATCAACTTGGAAAGTTTATAACTGAAGCAATTACTAGCCCTACTGATGATAAATATTTCTCTTCTATAATTATTTCAGATTTTCAGCGGAAATTATTGTTTACTTATAATGGTCAAAATTATATCATTGGATTACCTCAAGGTGGTGCTGATATTTTGTGAGAATATTTTAATAGTAAAAATGGTGTAGTTAATGGTTCGAATTTGAATTTACCACCCCTTCCTGAAGGAAGTCATCCACTATTTTATTTTAAAGAAAACCTTAACTACAAGCCATCTGATCCTAATAACTCATTTCAATATTTTAGTGCCGGAATGGTTAAAGCAACTTATGTAGTTCAAGAAAGTATTTGATATAAACTTCTAGTAACATTTGGACCAATGCTACTATTATTCTTACTAATGTGATTCTTATACCGTGCACAAATGAAAGCTGGCGGAGGAATATTTAATCCAGGTAAAAACCAAGCTCAAAAAATTATTTCTGATAAAAAATTCTCAGATATTGCTGGTAATGAAGAAGTTAAAGAAGAAGTTAAAGAATTAGTAGATTATTTAAAAAATCCTACTAAATATTCAGCAGCTGGAGCAAGAATACCAAAAGGTATCTTATTAGGTGGTCCTCCAGGGACAGGTAAAACTTTAATTGCTAAAGCGACAGCTGGAGAAGCTAATGTTCCATTTTATTTCATTTCAGGTTCTAACTTTGTTGAAATGTATGTGGGAGTTGGGGCAAAAAGAGTAAGAGAATTATTTAAAGATGCAAGAAAAGAAGCTCCTGCAATAATTTTTATTGATGAAATTGATGCTGTTGGTAGATCTCGTGGTGCAGGAATTGGTGGCGGAAATGATGAAAGAGAACAAACATTAAACCAATTACTAGTTGAAATGGATGGAATGGCAGAAAATAGTGGAATTTTAATTATGGCTGCAACAAATAGAACTGATGTTTTAGATCCAGCTCTATTAAGACCAGGTCGTTTTGATCGTACTATTACTGTTAATTTACCAGACATTAAAGAACGTGAAGAAATATTGAAATTACATGCAAAAGGAAAAAGAATTGATCCTGAAGTTACATTTGCTAATTTAGCTAAAAGAACTCCAGGCTATTCAGGAGCTCAATTAGAAAATGTAATTAATGAGGCTGCTTTATTATCTGTAAGAGAAAATACAGGTGTTATTACTAAATTACAAATTGATGAAGCTATTGACCGGGTAATGTCAGGACCTGCTAAAAAAACAAGAACTATTTCTCCGGAAGAATTGACAATGGTTGCTTACCATGAAGCTGGGCATGCTGTTGTTGGACTGAAAGTTCCAGGTGGTAATAAAGTACAAAAAATCACTATTATTCCTAGAGGAAATGCTGGTGGATATAATTTAATGTTGCCAGAAAAAGAAAAATACAATAAAACTAAATTAGAATTAGAATCAATGATCAAATCATACATGGGTGGTCGTGCTGCTGAAGAAATTATTTATGGTAAAGAAAATATTTCTACAGGAGCAGCTGATGATATTCAAAGAGCAACTTCTATTGCAAGAAGAATGGTAACAGAATGAGGTATGTCATCATTAGGTCCTATTCAATATGAAGAACCTGAAGGATCTGTATTTTTAGGACGTGATTATACAAAAAGTAAATTCACTTCAGATGCTCTTTCAAATGAAATTGATACAGAAGTGAGAAAAATTATTACTTCAGCTCAAAAAGAAGCTAAAAAAGTAATTGAGGATAATAAAAAATTATTAGAATTAATAAAAACTTTATTATTGAAAAAAGAAACTATTGTGGCAGAAGAAATTGAATATATTGAAAAAAATATGAAATTACCTCCTGAAGAAGAAATTGAAACTAAAAAAGAAAATTTCCAAGTTAATATTGATGAAATCTTAGAAACAGTTGAACATGAAACACCAAAAAACAAGAAAAATACTAAAGAAATAGAAGTTAATAAAGAAACTAAAACTAAAACAACAACTGTTACTGTAAGCAAAAAGAAATCAAATAGTAACAAAAACAAAGAAAATCAAGAAGATAAAAAATAATTTGTAAAGATAATGAAAGAACACAAACTTTTTATTGTAGGAACTCCAATCGGTAATTTTGATGATATTACTTTTAGAGCACTAGATATATTAAAAAAAGTAGATGTTATTGCTTGTGAAGATACAAGAGTAACTTTAAAATTATTAAATCATTTTGATATTAAAAATAAAAAATTAATTTCTTATCATAATTTTAATGAAAAAAATTCTGCAAAAGGAATTATAGATTTAGTTTTAAATAAAAATTTAAGTATAGCTTTAGTTTCTGATGCTGGCATGCCTACAATAAGTGATCCAGGCTTTAACTTAATCGAAGAAGCTAGAAAGCAAAAAATAGATTTTGTAGTAATTCCTGGTGTATCAGCTACTACAACAGCTATTTGTGCAAGTAATTTAGGTCCAGAATTTACTTTTTTAGGATTTGGTAAAGCTAAAAAAAATCAATTAATATCTCAAATTAGTTCTTTAAAAGAAGGAACATACATTCTTTTTTCAGCACCACATAAAATAGAATTTTTATTAGATATTATTAATAAAAACATTGAAGATCATTCTTTGTTTGTAGGAAGAGAATTAACTAAAACCTTTGAATCTTATTATTGAGGTAATGCAAAAGAAATTAAAGAACAATTACATAATAATTTAAGAGGAGAAATGACATTAGTTCTAAAAATAAATAAATCAAAAAAACAAAAAGAAAATAAATATAAAAAATCATTATAATTAAAATGATAATTTTAATTTAGATTTAAATTAATCAAGAATATTCATAAGAGAGGGGTAAATGTTTAAATATTTTTCTAAAAAATCTGCAATAATCATTATTTTTGCTACTTTGTTCTTAATTTTAGAATCATTTGTAGCAATTATAGAAACAGATTTTATTCGTGCTTTAATGTACCGTGCTGTGTATCCAGATCCTAACAATGTTTTAGTTCCAAATATACAAGCACCAGGAACACCACTAGTACAAGTACCTATAGATTCTGTTATCAATGACTCAAATATTACTAGTTTATATAATTTAGGTCCATTAAATTTATCATTGCTAACTTTTGTAATTTTATTATTTGGAGTTTTATTTGGTGGTCTTGGTGTTTGAATGACCTCAAAAGCTGTTGCAATGTATATCACCGAAATGAGAAGAAGAGTTTATGAAAAAATTCAAAAATTTTCTTTTGAAGATATTGATAAATTTTCAGCTTCTTCATTACTAACTAGATTAACAACAGATACTGAATTAATATATACATCAGTTTCTTTTGCAGCAAAATTTATGATTGCTGGAGTTTTTTCAATTATTTTTGGAATTATTAAATCTGCTATTCAATACTCAGATTGAGTTATTATCTATGCAATAGTAATTCCTCTTTTAATTGTTTTTATTGGATTAATTATTGCCTTTTCAACTCCCCATATGAGAAAAGGACAACAATATATTGATGGTATTAATAAACAAGTGCGTGAATCTATTTTAGGAATAAGAGTAGTAAAAGCTTACAATTTAGAATCTAAACAAAAAAGTAAATTTGAAATACCTAATGAAAAATTAACTCAATCATGATTTAAAGGTTATTCATTAATTGGAATGCTTTTCCCTGTTTTACAATGTGTAGTAACAGGTATGATGATATTTATTTACTTTATTACTTGAAATAAATATGATAATATGTCAGCTGCTGGTCAATTGATTGGTTTTTCAGGAATTCTAATGCAAGTTCTTTTTGGATTTATCATTATCATTGTATCAATTGCTCAAATATCTAGATCTATACCATGTGTTAAAAGAATTAATGAAGTAACAAAATTTACACCATCATTAACATTTGATAATAGTTCAACCAAAAAAATAACTAAAGGAGTAATAGAATTTAAAAATGTATCACATTCATTCTTAAAAGATGATACTCATTTAATAATCAAAAATATTAATTTAAAAATTAATGATAAAGAAAAAATTGGAATTATTGGTGGAACAGGTAGTGGTAAGTCAACATTAGTTAATTTAATTGGTAGATTATTTGATTGTAGTAAAGGCCAAGTATTAATTGATGGAATTGATGTAAAAGAGTTTAGTTTTAATGAAATTAATTCTAATGTAGCAATAGCTATGCAAACAGCTTTATTATTTTCAGGAACTATTAAATCAAATATTGCATTAGGACTTGATGAAAACTTATCTGCAGAAGAGTTGGAAAAAGAAGCTATTAAAGCTGCAAAAGTGGCAGAAGCATGAGAGTTTATTTCTAAAAAACCAGATAAATTAAATTCAATTGTAGAACAAAGAGGAAAGAACTTTTCAGGAGGTCAGAAGCAAAGGATTTCTATTGCAAGAACAATTGCTAAAAAATCTAAGATTATTATTTTTGATGATTCTACTTCGGCTTTAGATACGATAACTGAAAAGAAAGTACAATCTAATATTAAGAAATATAATGATGCTACCACAATTGTTGTTGCTCAAAGAATATCTTCAGTAGAAGAGTTGGACAAAATAATTGTTATGAATAATGGTGAGATTGTAGGTTTTGATACTCATTGAAACTTATTAGCAAATAATGACACTTATCGTTCAATTGCAGCTTCACAATTAGGAACTGAAGAATTGAATGTAATGCTTAAAGAAAGGGGGTTGCGTCAAATTGAAAAAAACAAGCAACAGTAAGATATCTTTAAAAGAAAGATATGGGAAACCTTTAAAATTTTTATGAATTTATATTAAAGAATACAAAAGTACATTTATTTTTGTAGTTATTTCTTCAATTATTCTTTCATTATTTACAGCAGGTATTACCATTGGAAACTATTATTTTTTAAAATTTATTACAGAGCATATTGATTTAAAAGCTCCTGAACATTCTGCAACAATAGTTAAATTTATGTCAGGATTATTAGTAGCATTATTTTTAGCTCTTGTTATTTATGTTTTACAAACAATTTTTATGACAAAAACTGCTCAATACACTTCTAAATCTTTAAGAAAAGATCTATATTTTAAAATACTTGATTTAAAACTACAATATTTTGATTCAACTCCTTCTGGAGATATTATGTCAAGATTAACTAATGATATCAATACTATTACGATGGCATTGACTCAAAATGTTACACAATTTTTAGTTTCATCTACTCAGATCTTTTTCTTCTTAATTGTTCTTTTATTATTTTCTCCAATCATGGGGGCAATTGCAATAGTATTTGTTCCTATTCAATTATCAGTCGTTTATTTACTATTTAAAAAAGCCCAACCTAATTATGCTAAAAAACAAGTTGTATTAGGAGATTTAAATGGTTATGCTGAAGAAACAATTTCAGGTCAAAAAATTATCAATAACTTTAATAAACAACATTTAGCAATTGCAAGTTTTAATAAAAAGAATGAAAATTTAAAAAATATATCTTATAAATCTGATCTATTATCATCATTATCAAACCCTTGAAATACATTAATGGGTAATGTTTTAATTGGTGTGATGTATATTGTTGCTATGGCTTTATCAATTAACAAAATTAATTTTGGTGGAATTCAATCAACATTAGGAGGAAATCCTGATGATTCATTTATTACAGCAACTTTAACAATGTCACTATTAACTGCAATGATGACATTTACTAAAAACTTTTCAAATCCTATTTACCAAATATTCCAATTATTAACATTATTACAATCAGCTATTGCTGGAACCAATCGAGCAATTGTGATTACTGAACAACCTAAAGAAGTTTTATCAGATTCAGAAACAGTTAATGTTAAAAACTTAAAAGGTCATATTAAATTTAAAAATCTAACTTTTTCATATGACAATAAAAAAGATGTGTTAAAAAATATTTCTTTAGATGTTAAACCAGGTCAAGTAGTAGGAATTGTTGGACCAACAGGTTCTGGTAAAACTACAATCATTAATTTATTAACAAAATTCTATGATGTAACAAATGAAGAAAGTGATATTTTAATTGACGATATTTCTATTAAAAATATTACAAAACATTCATTAAGAGATGAAGTATCAATTGTTTTACAAGATACATTTATTTTTGGTGCAAGTATTTATGAAAACATTAGATATGCAAAAGAAAATGCAACTAATGAAGAAATTGAAGAAGCATGTAAAAAAGCTAATGCTCATAACTTTATTATGTCTTTAGAAAAAGGTTATGAAACTGTTTTAGAAAATAATGCTGATGATATATCACAAGGACAAAGACAATTATTAGCAATTGCTAGAGCATTTTTAAAAACATCATCAATTTTAATTCTTGATGAAGCAACATCAAGCATTGATACAAAAACTGAAAAAGATATTCAACAAGGAATGATTGAATTATCAAAAGGGAAAACAACTTTTATGATTGCTCACCGTTTATCTACAATTAAACATGCCGACATTATTGTTGTTCTAAAAGATGGAGAAATTTTAGAAAAAGGAAATCATCAACAATTATTGAAACTAAATGGTTTCTATGCAAATATGTATAATTCAAAATTAAATACACCTGAAGATATTTAATAAAGGAGTAAATTATGAAATATGAAAAAATGATTGATCATACTTATTTAAAACCTGAAGGAACAGAAAAAGAAATTGATAAATTAATCCAAGAAGCTAAAGAATTTGGTTTTGGAGCAATTTGTATTAATTCATCTTGAATTAAACATGCTAAAGAAAAACTAAAAAATACAGATATTAAAATAGTATCAGTTGTAGGTTTTCCTTTAGGGGCATGTATTAGTCAAGCAAAAATACAAGAAACTAAATTAGCAATTGATCATGGAGCTGATGAAATTGATATGGTAATCAACATTGGTCGTTTTAAAGATGGTCAATATGATTATGTTTTAAATGAAATTAAAAAAATTAAAGCAGAATGTGGCAATAAAGTGTTAAAAGTAATTATTGAAACAGCTTTACTAAAAGATTGAGAAATTGAAAAAGCTACTGAAATTGTTTTAGCATCAGGAGCAGATTTTATTAAAACATCAACAGGTTTTTCTTATCGTGGAGCAGAACCAAAAGATATTGAAATTTTTAACAAAGTAATTGGTGATAAAAATTTATCAATCAAAGCAGCAGGTGGTATTAAATCAATGGATGATATTGAAAAATATGTTGCTATGGGCGTAAAAAGATTTGGAACATCATCATCAGTTGCAATTTTTACAAATAAAAAAGTGGATAATAAATCATATTAGAAATAATTATATTTTTAATATAATTTTAACTATAGAACAATTACTATGAAAGCGAAGTTAAAAAAACGTTATTGAAAGATAATAGGATTTACATCATTATTTGCTGCTTCTTTAATTTCGGCCATTACGGTTCCACTTGTCATGGAATCAAAAAAACAATACTATTTAAATTCGAATCATTCAGCAGATACTTTAGAGGGCAATAAATCAAGAATTAATTATTATATTGATAATTATCTATATCCTAATAGATATAATCTTTCAGGTTCTTTAAAAGTATATGGTAATGGGGTTATTGGAACTAAAGGAGTAGAATTAAGTTCCAATGAAAGATCATTAATTACTATTCAAGATGCTAATGATAATAATTTGTTTCAATTAGTTTTAAGTTCATCAATAAATTACCAAATGAGACAAAACCAAATTCATTATTCACTAGCTTATGTTAAACCTTCATATGGAGATTCTTCTTCTCCTGTTGTAGGAATTAAGTTATTTTATGGATCTGGAAGTAATTACTATGAAACAATATTTGAATATAATGATTCTAATTTATATGGTTTTAAAATTTCTTTAGAACAATCAATGTTAGAACAATACATTTCAGACATTACTGAAAATCCTTTAAATTATTTTCAATTAAAAAAAGAAGTAGGAGTAATAGGTGAAATTGGATTGTATGCTAAAAACATTAAAGTAGAAGATTTTGATTTAAATACTGATTTACTAAAAAAATTAAGAGAAAAAAATTATTGATTAAACATATCTTCAGTTGCTCCTGATGCATATAATCCATCTTTATTGAAAATTAATTACAACATTATTTACAATAATGGTTCTACAAGTTCATCTTCAGCATCTAAAATTCTTTATTTGGGTACATTTGATATAGAACAAGGAGTAGATGATCCTGAATCTAAATTAAATGATTTTATTCAAAAAAACACAGATTGAATTAATAACTTAAACCAATATTTTGAATATAATCCTCCTGTTATTAAATCACAAGAAGATGGAACAACAACTCCTGAAACTCCACTGATGTCCATAAGAGATGCATATCAATCAGGATATATTACTTTAAAAACCAATTATTCAATAGATTCTAAATTAGAAACTGATGGAATAAAAATGGAATTTAAATTACATAATGATGAAGATCCTAATAATCTAAGTGCATTTAATTATGAATTTGATTCTACTACACCTACATATAGAATTTATTTTACTTCTTACCCAGATACACCATTAGCTTTTACAAAATCTGTTTTAATTGAAGGTTTAGCTCAAGAAAATGATTTTATTAAAAGTGCTGAAGAAAAACAAATGAATGCTTTTGTAAATTATTTATATGAAAATAATCTTGGACTAGAAGATATTTTTGATTTAGATACTTCAGGAAATAATCCTCTTTCTTTATCAGATTATTTTATGAAAAATGGTGTATCTTTTAGTAACAATAAATACTCAATTCCTTTTGAATTCGTTTATAGTTTATATGAAAAATATAATGCTCAATTAATAAAAAATCCTAATAACCAACCATTTACTAATTTTAAATATGTTTTAAAGAAAACTGATTTACCAACTACTAATTATACATATGAAGGTGAAACATTTAATATAAATCAAATAGCAAATAACATATTAAATTGTATTAATAACACATCAAATGGCGGAGTAGAAGTTCAGTTAGATTCTTTATCAAATACTTCTCAATCAAAATCATTAAAATTAAACATTTTCTTAGGTGATGCAACTAAGGGAACTATTTATACTAACATTGAACCTTTAGAAATTTATATTGCTAATTATTTTGAAAATGAAGAAATTTATTATCAAAAAATTTTAGATTCTATGACTATTACAAAAGACAATGTTTTAATAAAATCTAAGATTGTTAATAAAGAATTATTAAAACAAAAAATTAGAGAAAGAAATTGATCAGAAATTTTTGAATCAGCTAATTTATACAATGTTGCAACGAACATGCCTTTTTCAGAATTAATGCCAGAATTAAAAGTTGGTATTAATATGGCATATTTTGAAACATATGATTCAGCTAAAATTGAAAAAACAATCCAACAAGAATCATTTGATATACAAATATCAATTACATTAGGTAATGTTACAGTTAATAAATTAATAACCAAATCTTTTAAGGATTTAGAAGTTGTTTAAAACAAGATAAAAAATTAAGGATATTGATCACATATGAAATTTAATAAAGAATTGAATCATTCAGCATCTCATGTAATGGCGTTAGCAATTTTACAATTATGACCAGATACTAAATTAGGATTTGGACCACCAACTGCAGAAGGTTTTTATTATGATTTTAAATTCTCTCAACCATTATTAGAATCTGATTTAGCAAAAATAGAAAAACAAATGCACAAGATAGTTAATAACAATTACATCATGCATAAAATGCCTGATGATTATGTTTATGATACATCTCAACAACCATATAAACAAGAATTAATTGATGAATTTAAAAGTCAAAATAAAAACATTACTTTTTATTCTATTTATGATCCCAATAAAAATAAAGAATTATTTGTTGATTTATGTGCTGGTGGACATATTGAAAAGATTAGCAAAATTAAGCACTTTAAAGTTTTATCATTAGCAGGTTCATACTGAAGAGGTGATTTTAATAATGAGCAATTAACAAGAATATATGCCACTGCTTGAGAAACAAAAGAAGATCTTGATAACTACTTAATGTTATTACAAGAGAGAAAAGAACGTGATCATCGTAAATTAGGAAAAGAAATGGAATTATTTATGTTTGACCAACTTTCAGGTCAAGGTTTTCCGATTTGATTAGAAGATGGAATGAAAATTAGAAATAGAATCATGAAAGAGGTTTTAGCTCTAGATTATAAATATAATTTCACAGAAGTTGCTACTCCTATTGTGGGAGAAAAAAAATTATATGAAATTTCAGGTCATTGACAACATTATCAAGAAGACATGTTCAAACCAATTATTTGTGATAATGAAAATTTAATCTTAAGACCCATGACATGTCCACACCACGTTTTGATTTATAAATCAAAAAGAAGATCATATCGTGAATTGCCAATTAGATTAAGTGAACAATCACCTTTATTTAGATATGAAAAATCAGGTGCTTTAACTGGATTAGAAAGAGTGCGTTCAATGCTTTTAACTGAAGGTCATTTATTTGTAAGAAAAGATCAAATTATTTCTGAATTTGAGCACTGTTACAAAATGATTAGTGAAGCATTAGAAATGTTTAATATTCAAGTTGATTATGTATCACTTTCTTTAAGAGACCCTGATAATAAAGAAAAATTCTACAATGATGAAAACATGTGATTAAAAGCTGAAGAAGATTTAAGAAAAGTTCTAAAAAAATTAAAAATTAAGTATGTAGAAAAAATTGGTGAAGCAGCTTTTTATGGACCGAAAATAGATATTCAAATTAAAACTGTTTTAGGTCATGAAATTACAATGTCAACATTACAATTAGATTTTTTATTACCTAAAAAATTTAATTTAGAATTCTATAATTCCCAAAATTCAATTGAAAACCCAATTATGATTCATAGAGGATTAATTGGTACCTATGAAAGATTTTTATCTATTTTATTAGAGCAAACAAAAGGAAACTTACCATTTTGATTAGCTCCAAAACAAGTTATTATTATTCCTGTTGCAGAAGAACACAAAGCATTTGCAGATGAAATTTATACCCAATTAAAAGACAATCATTTTTATGTTGAAGTAGATGATCGAAATGAAAGAATTAGCAAAAAAATTCGCGAAGCTCAAATTAAAAAAACAAAAATTCAAATTGTTATTGGAGATGATGAAATTGCAACAAATGAATTATCATTAAGATTTTATGGTCAAAAAGATATTATCAAAATAAAAAAAATTGAACTAATTGATTATCTAATAAAATTAAGAAATGAAAAAAAATAATAAAAGTAAAAACAATAATAAAATGGTTAATTCTTGATTAGAATCATTTAAAACACCTCTTTTTACTTTTTTTGTCATTGCCATTCCATGTTTATTATTGTGAATATTTTTTTCTAGTGATTTCCCGTTTGCAGCAGCATTTAATATTGAATACAGTTGATGAATTAAATTATTAATTGGAATAGCTTTTATTATTTTTTCTTTTTTATTAACACTGCTATTTGTTTATTTCAAAATATTAAAATGATCAATTTTTATTTTCTCTTTACCGATAGCGATTTGCTTTGTAGCAATTTTTGTTTCTGATCAATTAGAACCTTGAGTTCGTTCTTTAATAATTATTCCTTTTTTCTTTTTAATTATTCCTATTGCAATAATAGTTAAAAAAATAGAAATTAAATCTATGATTAGAACCAAAAAACAAAAAAATAATGAAGATAATATTATTGGTCATAAATAAAAAATTCTTGAATTAATCAAGAATTTTTATGGTCATATTATTATGATTTGGAGCGAGTGAAGGGAATCGAACCCTCATAGTCAGCTTGGAAGGCTGAAGTTCTGCCATTAAACTACACTCGCAATTTCCTTTAATTATATAATAATCATAATACAAAATTAATAAAATAAAATAAAATTGTTTTATGAATACAATTAACTGATTTCCAGGTCATATGGCCAAAGCATTAAGAGAGATAAAAGAGAAACAAAATATTGTGGATTGTTTTATTGTATTAATTGATGCTCGAGTGCCATTAAGTTCATATAATGAAGACTTAGATTCTATATGTCCTAATAAACCAAGGTTGTTTGTTTTTTCTAAAAGTGATTATGCTAATTTAACTAGATTAAATCAAATCATAGGTAAATTTAATAATCCTCAAGATAAAAAAGTAATTGTTAATTTAAAAAAAAATAGTTCAAGGTCTAAAATTATGAAAGCATTAAATCAAATATTGACTGCAAAAAGAGAAAAGGATAAAAATAAAGGATTACTAAAACCAAGATTAAGATGCTTTGTAATTGGAGTACCTAATGTTGGTAAATCCACTTTGATTAATTTATTGTCTAATAGCAAAAAAACAAAAGTTGCTAATTTTGCAGGTACAACTCGTTCTTTACAATGAATAGCAGCGGATGATATTCAATTATTAGATACTCCAGGTATTTTAATGCCCAAATTAAGCGATCAAACACTAGCTTTAAAATTAGTAGCTTGTTCTTTAATTAAACAAGATGTAATTAATGATCAAGAATTTTATTATCAAATTAGTGATATTTTATATAAGTCTAATCCCGATAAATTTCATGAATTAGGTTTTGCTTATCATGAATTAGAAAATGATAAATATGGAGAATTAGTTAAATATGCAAGAAAAAATAATTTCTTATTAAAAAATAAGGAACCAAATGTTCAAAAAGTTTTAGCAATTTTTCGACAAAAAATATTAAATTTAACTAATATTACGTGAGATTAATTACATCTTAATTAAAGATATTACTTCTATTCCTTTGTACTTGTTTAAACCTTTAAATTCTACTAATTCAAGCAAAAAGATAACTTTAGTTACTATTGCTCCTTGAGATTTTACTAAATCAATTATTGCTTTCGTTGTACCACCAGTTGCTAAAACATCATCAATTATAACTACTTTTTGACCTGGAAAGATTCTATTTTGTTGCATCTCTAAAACATTTTTAGAATACTCATATGAATATTCTTCTCTAATTACCTTACCTGGTAATTTTTTTTCTTTTCTTACCATTACAAAAGGTTTTTTTAAAATTGCCGCAACAGGAGTTCCAAATAGAAACCCTCTTGCATCAGGGCCTACAATGACATCAGCATCTTTTGCATATTCAATCATTTGCTTAACAACAAAATTTAAAGCTTCCCCATTAGCTAACAAAGGAGAAATATCTTTAAAATGTACACCTGGAGTTGGGAAATCCGGAACATCATCTATAAATTTTTTTAAATCATTTAATTGCATAAATATCTATACTTCTTTCATACATATTATAAAGTATTTTTTAGCTTTTTTATCAATCATACTCTTAGTGTGCTAATAAAATTATTTTATGTTAAAATAATAAGCATATGAGCAGTAAAAGAGATTATTATGAAGTTTTAGGTTTAAATAAAAATGCAACTATTGATGAAATTAAAAAATCATATCGTTCTTTAGCTAAAAAATATCATCCTGATATTAACAAATCAGCTGATGCTGAGGAAAAATTTAAAGAGATTAATGAAGCTTATGAAGTTTTATCAGATAGTGATAAAAGAGCAAGATATGATCAATTTGGTCATAGTGGTTTAGATCCTAATGCAGGCGGATTCGGTTCAGGAAACCCATTTGAAGGATTTGCAGCTGGATTTGGTGGTGTCGATTTAGGAGATATTTTTAGTTCTTTTTTTGGTGGTTCTCATGAGAGAGCAAATGCCCGAGCATTTAATAATAAACCTAGAAAAGGACAAACAATTCAATCAAAATTAAAAATAACATTTATTGAATCTGTTTTAGGTAAAACAATAGAACAAAAATTAACTAAATATGAAATTTGTCCTCACTGTCAAGGTAGTGGTGCTGAAGATAAAAATAGTGAAATTACTTGTGATCAATGTCAAGGTAGAGGTCAAGTTAACATTCATAGAAGAACACCTTTTGGAGTTGTTAATTCACTTTCAATTTGTAATAAATGTGAAGGTCTTGGAAAAATAATTAAACATAAATGTTCAACATGTAAAGGGCAAAGATATGTTTCTAAAAATGTTATGACTAAAATTAAAATTCCTGCTGGAATTAAAAATGGTCAAGAAATTGTAGTTCAAGGTTTTGGAGGACCTGGAGTTAATGGAGGACCTTCAGGAGATTTATTAATTTATATCTTAATAGAACCACATAAATATTATGTAAGAGAGCAAAATAATATTCATGTTGATTTTTTAGTTTCATTTATTGATATTATGAATTCTGCTAAAGTAGAGGTGCCAACACCTTATGGTAATGAATTTATTAATTTATCTAATGATATAGTTTCAGGAGACATTTTAACTTTAAAAGGTAAAGGATTTAATATTGTTGGTACTAAAAAATATGGTGATTTAAAATTACATGTAAGAATTTATGTGCCTAAATTAAGTAAAAAAGAGCGTGAAAAAGTTGCTGAAATTCTAAGTGATGTTAAAGATCATGAAGCCAAAGATTGAATAAAGAAAGTAAATGATAATAAGTAAGATTTATGAAAAATTCAAGAGTTAATAAATGAAGAGAATATCGATTAGAAATAGATTCAAATGAAAATTTAGATTTTTCTATTATTAACTCTAATTCAGAATTAAAAAACATGTTTCAATTAATTGGATTTGATTATAAAGAAAATTTCATTAAATCAGGATACAAAAAGAAATTATTTGTTAATGAGTATTACAAAAGTGAAAATATCAATGATCAAAAAGAAATTAATAAAATTATTAATGCAATCGAAAAAAATGAGATGATTTCTGAAACAAACATTTCAGATTTCAATTCTCATAGCAATGATTCAACTATTAAATTAAATTTTCGTGAATTTATTACTGATGAAAATAATTTGGAAAGTTTAACAAATCAAGAAACTACAGATTTAAAAATAAATCAAATTAATATTATGGAAAACAAGGAAAAATAAATATGAAAAAAATTAATATTGCAATTGATGGTCCTTCTGGAGTTGGTAAAAGTAGTGTTGCTAAAGAAATAGCTAAAAGATTAGATCTTGTTTTTATTAATACAGGACTAATGTATCGAGCAATAGGATATTATTGCTTAAATCATAATATTGATTTAGAAAATGAACAAAAAATCATTGAATCATTAAAAGAAATAGATTTAAATCTTTTGCCAAATGAGAAAATAGAATTAAATGGTGTAGATATTACAAATAAGCTATGAAGTGATCAAATATCATTAATAGCATCAAAAGTGGCAAAATTACCTAAAGTAAGAGAATTTTGTGTTCATAAACAACAATTAATTGCCAAAAATAATCCTGGTATAGTGATGGAAGGTAGAGATATCGGTTCAGTCGTTTTAAAAGATGCAGAATTAAAAATATTTTTAGAAGCAAATAATGAAATTAGAACCAAAAGAAGGGTAGAACAATTATTAGCTAAAGGAATAAATGCTAATGAAGCAGATGTTTTAAAAAATATTATTGAAAGAGATAAAAGAGATAGTGAAAGAGATGCTACCCCTTTAATTAAAGTTCCAGAAGCAATTGCTATTGATACTTCTTATTTAACGTTAGAAGAAGTTATTCAAAATATTGTAGAACTAGCCAAAGAAATAATATAATTTTATTTTATATATGAATAAAAATAAAAAAACTTTTTATATTACAACACCAATATATTATCCTTCTGGTTCATTACACATTGGGCATTTATTTTCAACTAATCTTGCTTGAGTAATAAAAAATTACAAAACAAAAATGAATTATGATGTTAAGTTTTTAACTGGAAGCGATGAACATGGTCAAAAAATAGAAAAAAAAGCTAAAGAATTAAAAATGAATAATCAAGATTATGTTGATATGCAAACTAGTAAATTTATTGATTTATGAAATTCATATCAAATTGATTATGATTTTTTTTCTAGAACCACAAATAACGAACATAAAGAATGTATTATTAAAATTTTTAATGAAATGTTAGAAAAAAAATTAATTTATAAAGGCCTTTATAAAGGTTTGTATTCTGTTGAAGATGAAGAATTTATACCAGAAACACAAGCAATAAAAAAAGATAATAATTTTTATCATCCAATTAGTAATCATCAATTAGAAGTTATTGAAGAAGAATCATATTTTTTTAAAATGAAAGATTTTACTAAATGAATTAGTGAATTTTTTGAGATAAATCCAGATTTTATTGTGGGACAAAAAATTATGAAAGAGCTAAAAAATAATTTTTTAGAACATGATTTAAATGATTTATCAATTACAAGGATTTCATTTTCATGAGGTATTCCAATTCCTTCTGATCCTAAACATGTTGTTTATGTATGATTAGATGCATTATTTAATTACATTTCAGCTTTAGGTTATACTCAAAATAGTAAAAATTATATTAAGTATTGAAAAGAAGGAGATGAAATTGTTCATGTTGTAGGTAAAGAAATAACAAGATTCCATTGTATTTATTGACCAATTTTTTTACACTCATTAAATCTAAGATTACCATCTAAAATATTAGCTCATGGTTGAATTATTACTTCAGAAGGTAAAATGTCAAAATCAAAAGGTAATGTTATCAATCCTTTAGATTTATTAAAAGATTTTGATCCTGAAATTATTAAGTATTATTTTGCAGCAAAAATGAGCATTGAAAATGATAATGTTTTTGAAAAAGAATTCATTTTACAAACATATAATAGTGATTTAGTAAATACTATTGGTAATTTAGTATCCAGAACTCTAGCTATGATTCATAAAAATTTTTCTCAAAGTATTAAATTTAAAGAAACTAATGAAGAACATGATTTATTTATTATCAAAAGTATTAATCATCATTTTGATTTATATATTAATCATTTTGATCAATATAATATTAATTTAGCTTTTGATGCAATGATTGAATTAGCAAGAGATTTAAATAAATATATTGATTTAACTACTCCATGAAAATTGACAAATAACTTAGATCGTTTAGCAATTGTTTTAAATATTTTATTAAATGGAATTTATACAATAGCTGTAATGTTAGAACCTGTTATGCCTAACCATGCTAAAAAAATACAAAATGCTTTAAATGTGCCCTCTTTATCTTTTGAAGAGATAAAAAAAATGGAAAAATTTGATCAAATTTTAGTTAATAAATCTGAAATAATTTTTCCAAGAAAATAATATTTTTAGTTTTCTTACTTTAATAATTTAAATTTATATTTGGTTATGTATTTTATTTTTTTTCATTTCTTTATAATATCCAGATAAGTAGTAATAAGTATATGGCAAGAATAGAGAACCTGATAATCAATTTCCTAAGGCAGCAGGTAACATATTAGTTACAACACATCTAAACATTGTAGAAGCCATATTGATTCATGAACTTGAATTCATAAAGTTAGTTAATTCAGTTTGTGTTTTGATTGTAGTAAATAAATCATGATTAATTGCATAATTTACACCCATTAAAATATTTTCTTTTTCTGTTGGTTCAATCATGTAGAATAATCCCATTGAGAATAAAATTCCATTTGCCACAACGTGTTGGAACCCTGAAATTGCAAACATTCAAATTGGGAAATAAATTAATAAGAATTTTGCTGTTGAATGACTTGCAGCTAATGATGCTCATACTGATCCTGCAACTAAAATGTTACATAGGAAACCTGAAGCAATTGTAAAGTATCATACCATTGATATTTTTTTACCAACAAAATATCCTAAAACTAATTGGTAATTTTCGTTGGCGAAGAAATTAGATGCACGACATATACCACCAATAACTAGAGCTCCTAAAACATTACCTAATAATGTATATATTCATTTAACGAATATTTTTTTAAATTTAATATCTTCTCCTGTATGATGTTTTTGCTTTGTAATTCAAGCAAGCATTGTCAAGTTATCAGAAGTAAATAAAGACCCTCCTAAAAAGACAATTAAAATAATACCTACTGGGAATAATGCAGCAGCCACAAATAAAGCGGCTCCTGAAATATTGATATGGAATGAGTTTATTACATCTCCTGTTGTTTGGTCAAACTGTCAATTTTGTACTGTATCAGGTCATGATCCAATGATAACAATGAATATCATATATGCCATACCAACATAAATAGAACCTAAAGCTCCTAGTAAAATCATCTTGAATCAAGAAGAATCTAATTTATGAGTAGCATATTCTATACCATTTCTAAAATTTGCTTTATAATCTTTCATTTTTTTATCTTCTTTCTTTTAAATTTATTGTTATAAGCAAAAATTATAATACTAAATAAATAATTTAAAAAATATTTATTAAAACAATTAAAATATTTTATAAATGAAAATAAAAATTCCTATTGGTTATACAAATATTTCTTATAAAAAAGATAATACATTTTTTCAAGAAAAAATAAAAAATGAATTTAATCATAAAACAAATTACCAACAATTAGCTAAATTTGATTTTGTTCCTAAACTTTATGAAGACAATGATCAATATTCAAGTTGGGAATGAATTGAAGGCAATAGTTTAGATAATCCTACAAAAGAAGATTTAAAGGAATTATCTATTATTTTAAAAACTTTACACAATTCTAATGTCAAGTTTACTAAAAGCAATGTTAGAAGAAGAATAACTGTTTATCGTAATATATTAAAAGATAAAAATATTCATATCCCTATTATTGATAAGTTATATAAAAAAATTAATAATATCTTAAAAGTAATTGATACTACAAAACCTATTCATGGAGATTTATATCGAACAAATATCCTTAAAAGAAAAAGTGATGGTAAATTATTTATTATAGATTGAGAATATTCCCATATGGGAGATATTCATTATGAATTAGCTTATATTATTGAAGCATATGAATTTAATGAAGATTTAGAAAAATTCTTTTTAGATTTATATCAAGATTATGATTTAAAATTATTGAATTATCATAAAATTCTAGTAAATTATATTACCATTTTATGATTATATTCTCAAGATACTTTGCCTTTTCCGGCAGAAAAATTAATTAAAAGATTAGAAACTAAATATGAAAAATGAATTGATTAAATAATAAACAAGTTATCTGTTTTTTTTCAAGGATGTTTTTTATCAATATGATCAATAAATAATTTTCCTTCTAAATGATCTAATTCGTGTTGTAAAACAATAGCTACATAATTAGATTTGTCATGTCTTACAACTTTTTTTTCAAAGTAAGAATAACCTTCAACAATAATCCGGTAACTTCTTTTTACATATCCTTCTTGATTAGGTTCAGATTCATTTACACTTAAGCATCCTTCGCCTTGCTTTAATGCAACAAGATTTTCTGATTTTGAAATAACTTTAGGATTAATTAATAGATCTCTAAATATTACATTATGATTTTGATCTTCAATGTAAATATAAAACATATTTTTGGGAATTCCATATTGAATAGCCGCAACACCAACTGCTGGCCTAAATTTTGATTTAGGTTTAATGCTATCTTCAACATGATAAATCATTTTTTTAGCTAATAAAATATCTTCATCACTTAATGGTAAAGCAACATCTTGAGATTTTTCTCTTAATATTTTATTAGGTAATTGAACGATATTTATTTCGTATTCTTCTTTTTTATGATTCATTAATTAATTTTACTTTCTTCTACTAAATAGACTAAATCTTTTTGAACTATTATCTTTTTCATCTAATATTATTGGTTTTTCAGTTGCTCTTCTTTGTGATAAACAATCAGATAAATCAGCTTCTAATTGTCTCATAGATTGATAACGCAAGTTTTTATTTTTTGCAGTTGCTTTAGTTACAACATTAGCTAAAGCTTGTGGAATGTTAGGATATATTTTATTTACTTGTGTGATAGTATCTGTTCTATGTTTTAAAGCAGTTTCTAAAGGTGTTTTTCCTCTATGAGGTGGGTGACCTATTAACATTTCATATAAAATAATTCCTAAAGCATAAATGTCTGATTGAGGAGAAGCTTCTTGTTTATCAATTAATTCAGGAGCTAAATAATGAACAGAACCAATTAATTTTCCAGTTTGTGTAAATCTTGTAGTATCTGAACCAATTGCAATTCCAAAATCAATAATTTTTACTTGTCCAGTATTAGTAATCATTACATTTGATGTTTTTAAATCACGATGCACAATATTTTGAGCATGAATTTCGGCAAATCCTTTAGCAATTTGAATCGCATAGTCAACAGCACGTTCTGGTTGTAATCTACCTTGAATTTCTATGATTTCTTTCAACATTTTCCCTTGAACATATTCCATTGCTAAGTATTTGATATTTTTATCATACTTACCTTCATAAAATCTTACGATATAAGGCGATTTAATATATTGCACTAATCTCATTTCTTCTTTAAATCTTTGTTGATTTGAAGTAGGACTTGTTGAATCTAAATTTAATACTTTAACAGCAACATATTTACCTAATTCTTTATCTTCTGCAAGAAAAACTCTTGCCATACCACCTGAACCTATTTCTTTTTTAATAACATATTTTTCAGGAAGATTAACATTTGAACTTGACATAATTATTCCACCTCCACAATTACAATAGTTAAGTTATCAGAAGAATGACCTTTGATAGCTTCAGAAATTAATATATTTGCTTTTTCCTCGATAGTATCTTTTTGCGACATAATAATCTCAAACTTAGGTTTATCTATATAATCATGAATTCCATCCGATGTTAAGATTAAGACTCTTTTATTTGGAGAAGTATTATCATCTATATTAAATGCTTCTATATTTGTTTTCTTTGAAGGACCTAAAGCAGATGTAAGAGCAGCAGCTCCAGGCATTTTAGCAGCTTCAAATTCAGATATCCCCTCATTTTTGATATAGTAATTCATCAAATTATGATCAATAGTAATTTGATGAAGTTGTCCATCAAAAATATATGTTCTTGAATCACCTATATTAAAGATTACAATTTTTTTTGTTTCTTTAAAAACAATAGCAGAGGTTACAGTGGTCCCCATATCTTTTTTGTTTTCGTCTTCACCAGCTTCATTAATCATATTTTGTTTAGCTTGTTTTATTGTTTCTTTAAATCATTCATAAATATTGTCATTATTTGATTTTAAATAATTCATTCTATTTTTAAATGTTTCAATAGTTATTGAAGAAGCAAGAGATCCGCCAAAATGTCCTCCCATTCCATCACAAAGAACAGCTACAAGAACATAATCATTTTCAAATACATTTGCTTTATCTTGATTTTCGTCTCTTACAACACCAATATTGGTTTCAACGACATATTTCATTTTTCCCTCTTCTTTTAACCTTTTTCTATTAATCTCTTAATTTCATTTATTGCTATATTAATATTATCATTTTTAATAATATGTTTGAAATATAATTTGTATTCTAGTTCTACTTTAGCTCTTGCTAATCTTTTGCTAATTTGCTCTTCTGAATCTGAATTTCTTTCTCTAATTCTTCTCTCTAATTCTTCTAATGATGGTGGAACTATAAATATAGAAATTAATTTGTCTTCCTTGTTTTCTTTTTTCAATCTGTTAATAATATTTACTGCTCCATTGGTTTCTACTTCAATTAAAACATTTTTGTTTTGATTTAATTTATTCTCAACTTCTGATACCAAAGTTCCATACCAATTATCAAAATGATTGCTATATTCTAAAAAAGCATTTTGATCAATTAAATCAAAAAAATGTTTTTTATCAGTGAAATAATAATGAACACCATCAATTTCATTATCTCTTTTTTTTCTTGTTGTCATTGAAATTGAAAATGATAAATTTAAATTTTCATCTTTAAATAATTCTTTTTCAATTGTGCCCTTCCCAACACCGGAAGGTCCTATAATTAATATTATTTTGGACATATCTTAAATAATAATTTTAATACTTTGTTTCATTTTTTAACATATTTTCCACATTGAAGAACGTGGAAAAATGGTGTATTTATGACTTTTTTAAAATTTTTTTGAAAAATTTAGTTATTTTAGAACATTTTTCGCATATTGATATGGAAGGAGTAGATATGACATAAAGAAATTCAATATGATAACAATTTATTTGGGTACAAACTAAAAGGAGATTATGTTTCAGAAAAATTTTTATCTATCATCAAATAAGGAAAATAGTATATTAGAACATAAATTAAATAAATCAATAACAGATGAAAATTTAGATGTTTATGAAATTCAAAAAGGATATCAAATTAAATCTTATTATTTTGATCATAACAATAAAGATATAACTGCAGATATAGATTTATGAAATCAAAGCATTTTTAACACCTATAACATTGGGTTAGTATGAGATAATAGAACTAATTTATTTGCTTTTAAATTTATGTTTAATAGCAACAATATCAATGAAATATCTTTTAAATTTAATAATGATATTGAAAAAACTTTAAAACCTAATTTGGATTTTGTTAATTCTAGTTATCAATTAAATATTAATTCTTTAAGCATTTCAGATTTATTAACAGATATTAATAAAATAAAAACTATACAAATAACTTTAAAAAATAATGAATTTTCTAGAGTTATCGGTATAGCTTTAAATCCTTACTATAATAATTATAAACAAGATTTCTATATTCAGCAAGAAAAATCTTTGATATTAAAGTTTCAAAATGGAATAAACATTAACTCAGACAATATTACATCCACATATAATGATATTAAATTTAGTCCTTGTAAAATCAAGCAAGGTTTTTGAAACAATGATATTTTAAGAATAGAAACTAGTTTAAGTGAAATGTTTAATTCAAATGTTATCCAACTTATTTCATTAGAAAATTTACCAATATCTTCCTCATCAACATCATCTTTTTCTTCTTATTTAGAAAATGAAGAGTCAGGGTTATTGGTAAAAATTATGCAAAATACTTATTATGATTTGAATAAAAAGATGACTATTAAAGGTTTTGGATTAAATTCAAATCCAGGATACTTACCACCATTTGAATTTTCAGGAACATTTTTCCCTTTAGTAAAATTAAAAATTAATAATTTAGATTTTGATATAGCTTGAGAAGAATATTTTGAAAAGCCATATTTTAAAGATAATGAAGGATTAATAAAAATTTACTTAGAAAGTTCTTCCTCTTATTCCCCTAATTGAGAATGAATTCCCATATCTTTAGAACTTATGAATGAATCTAAAAAGTATAATTTCACATTTGTTGAGTTTAAAAAATGATTAATTGATAAAAATCAAAAGGATTATTATTAAAAAAAGAGTTATAAATTTGTTAGTTGCGATTTATTCATTTGTGATAGTTGTAGTTTCATCAGTATCTTGTTCTAATGTCAATGATATAAATAATTTACCTATAATTGGTGATTCAAATTATGAAGACAACTTTATTGGTGCTAATGATTTTTTTCCTCAATTATATTCTGAAGACTATTATGATTATGTTGAATTTGATGATAAATCAAAACCAGTTATAGGTGATAAATTTATTATGAAAGTTATTAATGATGTAATTACGAGAGTATCATCCTCATCTGGATTAATAGAATTTTACGTAGATATTTTATCTAATCAAATGATAGATTTTCATTTTCGATGAACTTATGGCGATATTTTTTTGAGCAAAATTTATTCTTTTAATATTACAAATGCTTTGTAATATGTTTAGAAAAGTGAGGTAGATGTCTCTGCTTCACTTTTATTTATTTCATATATAAAATGAATTAAATTTGAATTACTTTTAATGATCAAAATGTTTTGAATTGTTATTACAAAAAATAAAATTAATTGAATAATCAAGCAATGATTTAATTGATTATAAATTACCGAATGTACAAGTTAATTAATTTAAAAAATGGAGTTTTAATGAAAAGATTATCAAACAAAGAATTTAAAGCTTATATGTCTTTATCTAAAAAATCAGAATACGAATTATTAGAAGACAATGAAAAATCATATAAAATTTTGGTAACAGGAGATAAAAGGATAGTGTCTAAAAAAACCAAAGATGATTTAATATTAAGCAAGCTAGATTTAATTGTAAATAAGATTAATACTATCGAATCAAGAATAGACAATCTTGAAAAGAGAATGGACAATCTTGAAAAGAGAATGGATAATCTTGAAAAGAGAATGGATAATCTTGAAAAGAGAATGGATAATCTTGAAAAGAGAATGGATAATCTTGAAAAGAGAATGGACAATCTTGAAAATAGAATGGACAATCTTGAAAAGAGAATGGACAATTTAGAAAATAGAGTGGATAAAATCGAAATAGATATAAAAGAAATAAAATCCAGAATATCTGTTCTTGAATCATTTCATCAAGAGGAATTATCACTATTCAAAACAAAGAATAAAAAAATATAATTTTTAGTTAAATTTTAATAATCTATATCAAATTTTATTATTAATTATTCAATACCAAACATTGATGGATCAAATTTACCGTTTTTTGTTTTATTAGAAAATTCTTTTAATCTTTTTTGCATCATTTCAAACTCATTTACAAGTTGATTATATTCTTTTAAACTACGACCACTACCTTTAATAATTCTATTTTTTCTAGAAGCATTTTTTAATAATTTAGGATCTTTTCTTTCTTCAAGAGTCATAGAAGAAATTAATATTTCATATAATTTTAATTTTTCATCAGCCTGCTCTGCTTTATCTTCATCAATTTTTAAATTACCTGGTAAAAATTTTAATATTTTTCTAATTGATCCTAGTTTCTTTACTTGTTTTAAATTGTCTAAAAGATCATCTAAATCAAATTTTCCTTGGAACATTTTGTTTAACATTTTTTTAGATTTTTTTTCATCAATAACTTCTTCTGCTTTTTCAATTAATGATAAAACATCACCCATACCTAAAATTCTATCTGCCATTCTGTCAGGATAAAATAAATCTAAATTAGATACTTTTTCTCCAGTACCTATGAAAACAATAGGGATTTTCAATAAATAACATATTGATAAAGCAGCCCCGCCACGAGCATTAGAATCTAATTTAGTAATAATTGAGCCTGTTACTGAAATAGTGTCATTAAATGTTTTGGCAACATTAATAATATCTTGTCCTGATAAAGCATCAGCAATAAAAAATATTTCATTTGGTTTGACAATATTTTTAATTCTTTTTAACTCATCCATTAGATTTTCATCTATTGACAATCTTCCTGCAGTATCAATAATTACTAATTCATATTTTTCTTGATGTGCTTTGTCAATTGCTTCTTTTACAATTAAATCAACATTTTGTTCATTCTTGATTGTAAAATAATCGACATCAATTTGTTTTGCAAGTGTTATTAATTGATCAATAGCTGCAGGACGATAAACATCGGCTGCCACTAATAAAATTTTTTCTAGCTTATATTTTTTACGATAATAAGCTGCTAATTTAGCAACCGTTGTGGTTTTTCCACCTCCTTGCAATCCAGTCATCATAATAGTAAAAGGTTTTTTATTAATATTTATTTCTTTAGGTTTATCACCTAGAATATGAACTAATTCTTCATGAACGATTTTTACAACTTGTTGTCCTGGATTTAATTGTTTCATTAGTTCTTGACCAATAATTTGCTCTTTAATAGAATTAATAAAATTTTTAACAACAATCAAATTAACATCAGCTTCTAATAAAGCTAATCTAATATCTCTAGTAATTTCTAAAATATCCTCTTCTTTTAATTGAGTTTTTTTATTTGCTTTAGCAATTGCTTTTTGCATTCTAGAACCAATAAAATCAAACATTATACTTCCTTTAATTATTTTTTAATGTCATAGATATTACATTCAACACTTTTATCTTTATTAATTGTTATTATAGCATATGAACAATTAGAACCACCTCTAGGAAAAGTAGTAGACCCTGGATTAATCACAATCCCTTCTTCATATTCAAAAATTTTTGGAATATGAGTATGACCATGAATAAAAATATCACATTTACTTTTTATTAGCTTTTTGTGCATGTATTCATAATTATCTAATTGAAAATAATTACCTGTTAAATGACCATGTTCTAAATGGAATTTGATTCCATCAATTTCAAAATCAAGATCATCTGCAAATGACGAATCCCAATCATTATTCCCTCTAACAATATAATTAATGTGATTTAAGATAAAAGAATCATTAGTTTCAAAATCACCAGCTATTACTGAATAGTCATGTTCTATATTATTAATTAAATAATCAATGATTTCATTGTTTCCATGGGTATCAGACATGACAAGAATAGTAGTTTTTTTACTCATTTTTAGCTCCATTTTTAAAATCTTTTAAAAGTAATAAATTATCTTTTTTAATTTTATAATTAACTTCATTGATTATGTCAACAATTTGATTATTTTGTTTATTGACATAATTATTATTTAAATTATTATCAAATAATGAAGATTGATATTTATAAGTGTAAATATTTGTTAGATTAAACAAAGAAACACCTAGCATTAATATTGGTTTATCATTTCAATAATTATTGAATAATTGAGTAACAATTAAAAATAAATCTTCAAAAGTATTTGAATTATTTTTAATTGTTGTAGATGTTGAAAAAATGGCTTTATTTGCATATTTAATAGTAATTGATATCCCTTGGGCAACTAGATTTCTTCGATTAGCAATATCTAAAACTTGCATTGTGATTTTTTTTAAGTTTTTATATATTAAATCAAGATCAATTAAATAATTATTTTCAAATGTCACTTGATGACCTATTGAACTTTGAGAATAATATTTTTTATTAAAATCTACATCATCAAAATAATTATTACCATTTGCATTATCAATATATTGATCTAATTTATTTTTTAGGATTTCCTTTAATAATATTTTTTTATTACCATTTACTTTGGCTAAATCTTCTATTGTTAAAATATTAATTGATTTTAATTTAGCTGATAAAGATTTACCAATTCCAATATATTTATCAATAGGTAAAGGCCATATATTTTTAGGAATATCTTCTTTTTCGGTAATGGTTATTCCAAATGGTTTATTTAAATCTGTTGAAATTTTTGCTAAAAATTTATTATAGGAAATACCAATAGATACTGTAATGTTTAATTTTTTTAAAATATTTTTTTGAATAACTAAAGCCAAATCTCTAGGATTGGAATATTTATTCATTAAATGAGTTACATCTAAATATCATTCATCAATAGAACCAATTTCAATTTTAATGCTATATTTTTTTAATAATAAATAAATTTTACGAGATAGTTTTTCATATAAATTATGATTAGGTTCAATCACTATAATATTGGGACAAAATTTTTGTACTTCATATAATTTCATAGGAACCTTAGCACCTTTTTCTTTGGCAGAATATGATAAAGCACAAACAACAGATTTTGCTCTCTTTTTGCTAATAGCAACATCTTTATCTTTCAATTCGGGTCTTAATCATGTTTCGGCAGCTACAAAAAAAGAATCTACATCTATATGAAATATAACTTTATTTCTCATTTACAAATATTTTATAACTTATTTTTTACTATTTCATGTCATTTTCTAGGAAAGTTTTGTGGTGTTTTATTTTGCTTTGTATAAATAACCACATTATGTTCTTTATCATCTTGTAAATCAATTGTTTCCACTTTTAAATCTTTAATATTTAATTTATCTATTATTGTTTTAGCATCATTAATTTCCTGATGCACATTTTTAGATTTTAAAAAAATATATTGACAATTGATTTTTCCACATTTTGAAGAAATTTCTATTAATTTTCTCAAATCCATAACTGCACGAGCACAAATAAAGTCAAACTTTTCTTCTCAATTAGTGTCTTCTAATCTTTTATTAATAATAGTTAAGTTTTGTAAATTCAATTCTTTTTTTACTAAATTAAGAAATTTTGCTCTTTTAAGAAGAGGTTCACATATTGTTAATTTCATTTTCTCTTCTTGGAAAAGATAAAAAGGTAAAGAAGGAAATCCAGCTCCAGCTCCTATATCTAACAAATGTTGATTGTTATTGTAATTTATAAAATTATTTAATAAAAATATAGATTGATAAATCCCATCTAATCATATTTTTTCTTCATCAAATCCAGTTAAATTATATTTTTTGTTTTCTTGCAAAATTAAATCAACATATTTTTTAATTTTGTTATATGTATTTTCATTTTTAATACAATCAAAAACTTTTGCTTCTCATTTTTTCATTATTATTTAATTTTTTTTGTTTCAAACAATCTAGACATTGATTCTGAATTTCAATCAACATCAATTGCTTTTGAAATCATATTTTCTAAAGAGATTATTTTTAATTTTTTAGATTTAATATTTTTAACTGTTGGAATAGAGTCAGAAACACACACCAAATCTACTGATTCAGCTTTTTCAAAAATATCAAATCCTTTTGAGAATAATCCATGAGTAGCTGCTATATAAATTTTTTTAGCACCTTTTTCTTTTAAATAATTAGCTGCTTTAATAATTGTTCCACCTGTGTCAATAATATCATCATAAATAATACAATTTTTGTCTTTTACATCACCTAGTAATCCGACAATCTCTGAAACATTAGGACCCGTTCTTCTTTTATCTACAATTGCAATTTTAATTTCTTTAGTAATTAATTCAGCCAATCTTCTTGCTCTTACAGCTCCCCCATGATCTGGAGAAACAATTGTAAATTTCATTTTCTTTTCTTCTTTTAATAAAGATTGAGTAAGTGGATACATTCATCTTAAATCATCTACAGGAATGTCATAAAAACCTTGAATAGAAGGATTGTGTAAATCAAAAGTTATTAATTTGTTTACTCCTGATGTTTCTAAAAGGCGAGCAATTAATTTAGCTCCAATAGGTTCTCTTTGTGATGCTTTACGATCTTGACGAGAATAACTCATATATGTTGAAATAACAACTATATTTCCTGCTGATGCTCTTTTTAAAGAATCAATAAATAATAGTAATTCAATAATAGAATCATGGGAACATAAACTACAAATAACATAAACTTTTTTATTTCTAACAGTTTCACTAGATTTAACTAACATTTCGCCATCTGAAAAAATGGTTTTACTTATATTTGAAACTTTAATTTTTAAGTTATTTGCTACTTTTTGAGCTAATTCTCTTTGATTTTCTAAACCAAATAGAATACTTTTATCTTTATGATTTCTTAATGACATATTTTCTATCTTAATTATAAATTAATCAAAAATCATTGTTTTTCTTTTTGCTTCTTGTTTTTGATTTCACTCTATAAATTCTGTTAGAGTTTCATTTCATCTAGTTGCTAACAAATGCTCAACATCTTTTAAATGGAAATTATCAATTTTTAAAATGATTTCTTTAGCATTATGTTCAACATCTTGTTCATAAATATCAATTGGAGAAAATTCTGCATATGCTTTTGAAGTTTTAATATAGAATTCTTTAATTTTTTCTAGCATTGTATATCTAACGTTATTTGAGAATCAATATTCAAATTTAGTTCCACTTTTATAAATTTGCTCAAAAGAATTCAAATTTGAAATTAAAGACATATAGTAATTAGTAATAAACATTAATTCAATTAATGTTCTTTCTCAGATGTTTTGATAAAATTGATCAACATCAGCAATTCCTTTAATTAAACGAACTCTTTCATTGTCATTTAAATAATTTAAATTATTAAAAGAATTTAAATGAGAATATGAAGATTTAATTTTCATAACTTCTTCATATGTAATTCCTTTTCCTTCACTGTTTTCTAATTCAAAATTATCACTATCTTTTTCTTTTTTATCGTTAACTACAACACCTTTTTGTATTTCAGTTCCTTTTATATCCTTAATAATATATGGCATATTCCTCCTTCAAATTCGTTAAACATTGTAGTATATAAAATTATATTATAGTTGATATATATTTGGTAGTAATTTAGTAAAATATTTTTACATGGAAAAGGCATTAGAAGATTCTCTTTGAGAAATTAAAAAAAAATATCAAGAAATATTAGAAGATCTTAAAAAAGATGAAGTTTTGTCTAATATTAAACAATACACAAAATTGACAAAAGAAGCCAATAGTATTAAAGATATTGTTGTAGCTTTTGATCAATATTTGAATTTAAAGCAAAATATAACAGATTCTAAGTTGCTTCTAAATGAAAAAGATGAAGAAATTGTTTCAATGGCAAAAGCAGAAATTATTAATAGTGAAAAAGCTTTAGAAACTTTAGAACACGAATTAAAACTTTTATTATTACCTAAAGATGAAAATGATGATAAAGATGTAATTATTGAAATTCGAGGAGCAGCAGGAGGGGATGAAGCCAATATCTTTGCAGGAGATCTTTATAAGATTTATTGCAAGTACTCAGAATCTAATAATTGAAAAGTAAAAATTATCGATTCTTCTCCAGCTAATAGTGGTGGCTTTTCATTAATAACTTTTTCCATTCATGGGGAAAATGTTTATTCTAAATTAAAATTTGAATCTGGAGTTCATAGAGTACAAAGAGTTCCTACTACAGAGACTCAAGGAAGAATTCATACTTCCACAGCTACTGTAACTGTATTACCAGAAATAGATGACAATATTGAAGTTGAAGTAAAAGATACAGACTTAAAAATTGATACTTTCCGTTCATCAGGAGCAGGTGGACAATCCGTTAATACAACAGATTCGGCTGTGAGAATTACTCACATTCCAACAGGAATTGTATCTTCATCACAAGAAGGGAGAAGTCAAATTGCAAATCGTGAATTAGCTTTAAAATTATTAAAAATTAAGCTATATGATTTAGAAATGAAAAAAATAAAAGAACAAGAAAGTTCTTTTAGAAAATTAGCTGGTTCAGGAGCAAGAAGTGAAAAAATAAGAACATATAATTATCCTCAAGATCGGGTAACTGATCATAGAATAAGTTATTCATGTTCTTTAAAAAGTGTTGTAGATGGAAAATTAAATAATATTATTGAAGCTTTATTAGCTGAAGAACAAACTGAAAAAATTAAAGAGGCAGGACTTGTATAAAATATTTAAATAATGAATAAGAATAAATATGAAATATTATTATTAGAAAAAAGAAGATATAACTTAAAAGAAACTATATCTTTTAGAGAAAAATATAAATTATGAAGAGATTATCCAATCCAAAAGATTATTGGATATATAGAAATGGCTAATGTCAAAATTAAGGTTAATAAAAAAGTATTAATCCCTCGATATGAAACTGAAGAATTAATTTTACTTGCAATTAAATTAATTAAAGAAAATGGAAAATATCATAATATTTTAGATTTATGTTGTGGTTCAGGTTTTATTGGTATTGCTCTAAAAAAAGCATTTCCATCATTAAATATTCTTCAATCGGATATTAGCAATGCTGCAATTAAACAAACATTAATTAATTTAAAAATTAATAATTTAAAAAATAATGTTATTAAATCTAATATGTTTCATAATATTTACCAAAAATTTGATGTCATTATTTCTAATCCGCCTTATTTATTAAAAAATGATAAAAAAAATATGACTAAGTCAGTTTTAAAATATGAACCTCAAAAAGCCTTATTTGCTCAAGAAGAAGGAATGTTTTTTTATTATCAAATTGAAAAAAATTTAAGCAAATATTTAAATAAAAATGGATTAATAATTTTAGAAATAAATCCTGTTAATTACAAATGATTTATTGATAATAAGTATCATGTAATTAATGATATTAATAACAAAAAAAGATTTGCTTATAAATTTTTTAATCAATTCTAGAATAATTAAATCTACCATATATTCTTGAAATAGGAGCAACTGAAATTCAAGCATCTGGAACATAATCTTTTATTTTTTTTGCAATATCATCAGATTCTAATAATAAGACAATAGATTCTATTGAATAAATTGTATTATTATTGTATCCACTAATTGATTTTACAATTTTATAGGGATGTCAAAAATTAATTGATTTAAAAAAATTGGTTATTTCTTCTAAATTTCTGGTATCAATTTTAATTCTAACTTTTTGATATTTAGGATAAATAGAATTAATTACAAAACCATTTAATAATATATATAAATAAGTACCAAATGTTTGACAACCAAGTATGTTATTAAATCCATTGATATTTTGACTAATATTAATTGGCATAAATTTCTTAGATAAATATAAGAATAGTATCCCCATAGTAGCCATTAATGTTCCAGTTAACATCAAGAAAGAACCGACAGGTTTTTTGTATTTATAAGAAATATAATAAGCTATTAAATCTGTCCCC
Source organism: Metamycoplasma sualvi (assembly GCF_045276925.1). Taxonomy (GTDB): domain Bacteria; phylum Bacillota_I; class Bacilli_A; order Mycoplasmatales; family Metamycoplasmataceae; genus UBA710. The sequence continues at coordinate 421,102 of NZ_CP174167.1, read as the reverse complement.
CCTGTTGAAGAACCTAATTTTCAAACAACAGCTGCAGCCGGAGAACAACAAGCAACAGCTAAAATAACATAAATAAATACCGGTCATCCTGCTGCAACATATTTTGTTGTTCCTGGATCTCCATTTGGATCCTCAGGCATTCATCCATCTTTCATTATAACAATAACTTTTTCACTAATAAATTCTTCTACAGGTTGTATACCAAAAATAAATCCAAATAAAGCATTGAAAAATAGAAAGATTAAAGTTGTTATAATAAAATGACGTTTTACTTTTCTTCAATAAAAAATAATTAAAGGAATATTAAGAGCTAAATATAAAATGGTTAAATATGGTTTTAACACAGTCAAGATGTAAGTCATAGATACAGATATAGCTTCAACTCCATCCAATACTGAACCAGCTTTAATCATAAAATGAACTTGACCAAAAGAATAGAAAATAGAACAAAAGATAATAATTAAAATTTTTTTTCAATTTTGCCCAACATATTTAAAAAAACCTTCATATTTATCATCAAATCTTTTTTGTAGTTTAATTGAATTCGGGTTTTCCATCATCAAAGTATTATTTTCTTTTTTTTCTTTTCTTCACATAATTCATCAATTTAAAATTCTATATTAATAATATATTTTGTCAATAAATTATTCAACAGATGAATAATCAAAATTTCCATATATTTTTTTTACATCAACTTTAGATACTCAAGCTGTAGGATCAATAGTTTTGATTTTTTTAATTAAATCTTCAGTTTCTAATAAAAGAGCAACGGTTTCAATTGAATAAATAGGTTGTCCTGTTCTACCGCTAGTTAATGTATGTATTTTATAAGGGTGGTTATAATGAATTTGTTTTAAAAAATTAGTAATTAATTCTAAATTAACAGTATCAATTTTAATAATTTGTTTTTCATATTTTGGATATATAGTATTAACAATTTTTCCATATAAAACAATATATATAGATGTTGATAAAGTTTGTAAACTGAATAATGATTCAAATCCATTGATATTGCTTTTAATATCTGAAGGTCCAAATTGGGATAGAGATCATATTACAATTAATGATGCAGCAACAATAATTGATCCTACAATCATTGTTAAAGAACCAATTGATTTTCTTTTTTTTGTTGAATAATAATAAGTAATAATATCTGTTCCACCAGTTGAACCACCACATTTTCATGATATTGCTCCTGCTACTCCTAATAACCCTACAGAAGCTAAAGTATAAACAAAAATAGGTCAACCTTTTTGAACTCCAAGAGTTTTTCCGTTTTCGATTGTATTTGAAATAGTTTCTATAGCATTACCATTGGCACTCATTTTTTGTTCAAATCAAGCTGTGTATTCTTTCAAATTAACTGTCATTATATTTTTTAGTCCGTGTTCTTGAGCATATAATGTTTCATAATAATTAGTTGGAGGACAAAAAATTAAAATATTTTGAGTAATTAAAGTATCTAAACTAACATCTTTTCCATCAATTAAGTAACCAAAATTAAAGCCTATAAAAAACCCAAAAATAGCATTAGTTAATAAAAATATCAGTGTTGAATAAATATATTGTTTTTTAACTTTTTTTCAAAAAATAATGATTAAAGGAACATTTAACAATAAATAAATAAAATTTAAATATGGTTTAGTAACAGGTAATATCAATGAAATTGTCATTGAAATAGCTGATAAACCCGTTTGAATAGTAGCAGCTTTTGTTAATAATGAAGTGGAACCAAAAGCAAAGAAAAAAGATGCCAAAATAATTAATAGAATTTTCTTTTTGTTGGCTTTTAAAAAATCTAAAAAAGTTGTTTTATTTCCATTATTATTCATGATTTCTTTTATTTCTTCTTTTTGATAATTAGTTTGCATAATTAAACTCTGAATTTGTAATTGTAAAAAAATATCAAAAATAATTATACACTTTTCAAAAATAAATATAATTTATTTTATGATTAACAATATTCCTAAAAGACATTTTTATAATAATAAAGATTATTTTTTGGATTTTGAGAAAAAAATATTAATTTTAGATCCAGAATTCCATGAAAAATTATTAAACAAAAAATTATGAAATCGATTCGGTTTTAAAAAAATAGGTGGTTCATCTGTAGGAGATGTTCTAGCTGTCGATAAATATAAATCACAATTTCAAGCTTTTTGTAGAATAGCTTGATGTTCATTGCCAATATTAGATAAAAAATATGTAAATGCTGGTATTAAAATTGAACCTAAAGTTGTGGCCGCATTAAAAGAAACTTTAAATGTTGATATTGAACAATTTCCACCTGAAAAATATAATTTTGATTACTTTGAAGATAAAGATGAAATTATTGGTGGTATCCCTGATGGATATATTAATGAACAAAAAATAATTATTGAAATTAAAACTACTGGCGAAAAAAATTATGAGCAATGAAAACAATTTGGTATTCCTGCGGGATATTTAAAACAAGCTCAAATTTATACATATTTAATGGGAGTCAAGAAATTTTGAATTGTAGCAGCATTTTTAAAAGAAGAAGATTATTTGAATCCTGATCAATTTCCGATTAAGCAAAGAAAATTAAAAAATTATCCTTACATTTTAAATGAAGCTCAGGTTTTAGATGATATTAATACTATTAAAGAGTGATATAAGAAATATACTAAATTAGGTTATAGTCCTGCTTGAGATGAAGAAAAAGATAGTGACTTAATAGCATATCTAAAATGCGAAAATGAACAACAATATTTAGAATTATTAGAAAAATGAAAAATAGAAGGCAAATTTATTGATGAACCATAATCTAAATCATTTCTTTTATAAATAATAAGTTTATAATTAATAATTAAAATGTTGAACAATAAAACTTATTCTAATCGAAGATATATGCGAATAATGATGGTCATTGTTGTTTATACTTATGAACTTTTTAATAAAAAAGTTAATGAAAAAGAAATCTTTGAATCAGATTTAATGAATGAAATGTTTGATTATAATGTTTTAACTACAAGTAAAAGAAATGAAATATTTAAACAACAAATGAAAATATTTGCAAACATAGAAAAAAATTATGAAGTATTTGTAAAAATGATTAATAAATTTATTAGATTGGATTGAACTTGAACAAGAATGGATCCATTGATAAGAGCAATTCTATTATGTGCTTCTAGCGAATTATGAAATGTTGATATTGGCATTGTTTCTAATGAATATGTAGAAATTGCTAAGGATTTTATTCCAGATGATAAAAGTTATAAATTTATTAATAAAATTATTGATAATATAGGAAAAGAATATGATGAATTCAAAAAAAAGAAAAATTAAGTCAATGTTAAGAGAAAATAAACAATTAAAACTATATAAAAAAGCACTAAAATCAAGCAACTGTTTTTATTTGATAACAAAAATTGCTAGTATTTTTGATGCTACAATTTCAGATAACGAACTTTACCAATTAGAAATGAATTTAATCGAAAATATTAATGATCAAAAGATATGAGCAAAAGTATTTTATGATTCATCTATTTTTTTTAAATTTCCTTTTAACCAATGTGATTGAAAATCTTTTGGATTATTTATGTATTACAATTGAGGTGTTGCTACATTTAAAAAAAATCCTGCTAAAAATACATCTTTTTATAATTATGAAAATTTCAATGATTTAAATGCAATGAAAAGTAATTATTATAATAATTGAATAAATTCTATTTTAAACACTAAAGATTTAGAATTTAATATTTATATTAGAAAGGTTTTAAATCTTCTTTAATAATGACATTATTAGAAAAATTATTATCAATGGACTTTGATAAAAAAGTAGCAAATGGTTTAATTATGTCAGGAAAAGTTTTAATAAATGATGTTCCTACTATTATTGGCTCGACAAAAATAAAACCTAGTGATAATATAAGAATTAAAACCAACAAGGAATGAGTAAGTAGAGGAGCTTACAAATTATTACATGCTATTGACTATTTTAATATAGAAATTCAAGATAAAGTTTGCTTGGATGTTGGCTCTTCGACAGGAGGATTTACCCAGGTGCTATTAGCAAAAAACGCTCAAAAAGTTTATGCTCTGGATGTAGGGACTAATCAATTAGATTTTCAAATAAGAACAAATCCTAAAGTAATTTCTTTGGAAAATACTAACTTAAAAAATATCAATAAATCGATGTTTAATGAATTAATTGATTTTTTGTGTTGTGATGTTTCATTTATTAGTTGTAAAAATTTATTTGATATTTTAAATAAAGAAAATATTTTAAATAAAGATAATTTGCTAGTTATTCTAATCAAACCCCAATTTGAAGCAAAATATGAATTAGTTTCTCCGGGAGGTTTTGTTGATTTAAAATATCACAAAGAAATAATAGATAATATTATTGATTATGCGCAAAAAATTAAATTTTCCTTTTTAGGTTTTATAGAATCCCCAATTAAAGGAAACAAAAGTCAAAATATAGAATATCTTGCTTTATTCAGAAAGGAAAATCATGAATAATAAAATAAAAGATTTTGCTGCTATTAGAAATGAATTCCCGATGCTCCAAAATGATTTAATTTATTTAGATAGTTCAGCACTTGTGCAAAAACCCAATTCTGTTATTAATGCAATTAATGATTTTTATACTAAATATTCTATTTCCAATCGAACAAGTGATAGTAAATTAGGAATTTTAGTTAATAACAAAATAGAAGATACAAGAGAAAAAGTAGCAAATCTTTTAAATGCAACTAAAGATGAAATTATTTTTAATTCAGGTACTACAGAAGGATTAAATTATATTGCTCAATTATTGGCTCCTTTAATTAATAATGGTGATGAGATATTGATTTCTAAATACAATCACTCTTCTCATATTATTCCTTGAATAGAAATTTCTAAAATCACAAAAGCAAAAATTATTTTTTCTGATAATTTAATTAAAGATATTAATGATAAAACAAAAATTGTTGCATTTACCCAATCTAATAATAATTTTCAACAAAAAACTAATATAGAAGATTTATCAAAAAAAGCTAAAGAATACCAATCTTTAATTATTAATGATGCAGCTCAAGCAATAAGTCATGAAGAAGTGAATGCAAAATATTTCGATGTCATAGCTTTTAGTTCTAATAAATTTTTTGGTCCAACAGGATTAGGCGTTCTTTGTATTAATAAAAATTTGTTAAATAAAATAGAATCTAAAAAATATGGTGGAGGAACTGTAGAAAAAATTGACAAAGATGGTCAATGGACAAGAAAACCATCAATAATTCAACATGAAGCTGGCACATTAAATTTATCTGCTATTTTTGGTTTTTATGAAGCTTTGGTTTTTTATGAAAATCTTGATAAAGAGGCAATGAAAAAATATTTAGAAGATTTAAGTATTTATGCACATGAAAAATTAAAGAACATTAAAGATGTTATTTTGTTATCAAAACCTAAGGATTTTATCATTTTATTTGAAGTAAAAAATATTAGTGCTCAAGATATATCATCATATTTAGGTCATAAAAATGTTTATGTTCGTAGTGGTTATTTTTGTGCTAAATATTTGCAACATGTCCATAATAATCCTACTATTAGAGTATCATTACATATTTATAACAATCACAATGATATTGATGTTTTATGCGATTTATTAGAACATAAGGAGGATTTTCTTGACTTCATATAGTGAAAATGACAAAAGGAAAATAATTATGGATTATTATACTAATCCAAGAGCTAGAATAGAAAAAAATGATAATTCAAAATATCATAGTAAATATTTTCATTCTTCAACTTGTGTTGATGAAATAACTTTATATTATGATGATGATAAAAAAGATTGAAAATTTGTTGCTCAAGGCTGTGCTATTTTTTTATCCTCTTCAGAAATATTTATTGAAAGAATTAAGGAAATAGGTTTTGAAAACAAAGATCGACTAATTGAGATTTATGAAAAACTAATTAATTTTCCTAAAGATATTATTGCTAATGAAAAAGAATTTTTAGGAAAATTAATAATATTTGAAAATGTTAATAAACATTTAAATCGAAAAGAATGTGCTTTAATCATAAGTAAAGTTTTTAAATTAATATAACTAGTATATTATTACGAATTTTTGCTTTTACAGCCTTACTTTTATTAATTATTAATAAAGATCAATTTTATTCATCAAAAAAATCTTTTAGTTAAATACTTTGTAATTAAAAAAACGTGTTTCTATGAAATAACCTATTTAAAATTTTTGATATTCTTCCTGTTTTTTGGTGTTTGGGAAGGATTTTTATGTAAAAAAACTATATTAATTCTAATTACATAAAGCGTTAAAATAATCATTATTATGATTAAAAAGTTAGAAAAGGTTTTGATAGCTACATCAATTGGTAGTTTAACATTGTTGCCATTATTAATTACTAATAAAGATCAAATTTATTTATCTTTGAAAAATATTACTAAAAATATAGATGAAAATATTTATCCTATAGCTAAAGTTGATCCTTTGTATGAAGTAAAAACTTTAAGAAAAGTAAGAAGCGATGCTGATGCAATTAATGTTATATTTTTTGGTGATAATTATGCAAAAAATGCTGATAAAAATTTGTTTGCAGATTTTTGTTATAAAAACATTGTAAAACCATGACTTTCAACGGAATATCCAGCGGTATATCCTGGTGATGATAAACTTACTTTTTTAACAAGTGGAACTAAAGTTCCTTTTCAAACTTTTTTAAATGATAAAATTAATGCTTATTCAGTTCAACCTAATTTTAAGGAAAATAGTAGTCTTAGCAATAGTACTGATACTTTTTTTGGAATTTATACATCATCAAATACTAGTTTACTTGTGTCTGCTGCAGGTAGAATTAAATTGAATGTATTAACATATGATATTACTCACAACTTTTTAGAAGAAAATGCAATTGTTACACCTTCTTATTCAGGATTAATAAGAAATGGTACATCAGGGAGAGCAAATGCAGAAAAACATTACACTGCTACAACTCAAGATCCTACTGATGTCCATATTCATGAAATGGGACATTCAATTTGAGGTTTATCTGATGAATATAATGATGGATATATTAGCATGATAAGTCAACAAGGAGTAAATAGATTTGAATCAGCAAATCCAACTGAACAAAATATTCCATGAAAAGAATTCTTAAATTTTAGAGGGATTGGTATAGTTAAAATTCCAGGACAAGTAGTAGTTCCTTCTAGTAGTTGTAGTATGGCAGAAACAAAAAAACCAGGTCAAGATTTTTGTGAAGTTTGTATTCATCAAATAATTAAAAGAGGAGTAGAAATTACACAAAATGAGTTTTTTTATGTTGCTGATCCTCAATTGACACCTAGCGAAGATCGGCCAAGTTATAATGATAATTTATATAGTGCTGAACGTTTAGAATATTTAGAATTATATGAAAATAATATTACGTGAGCAAATAATAAACATTTAGATTTTCAAACTGTTGTGGATAACATGACAACAAAACCAAGAAATGTTAAATTAAAAGTTACTATTAAAGGAAATAATGGTTTTTCTGAAGAATCTGATGTTTTTAATATACAACCAGGCAAAATAAAGCAATTAAAATTAATTACTAAAAAATCAGCAACAAATTTAGATAAGAATGTTAATACTATCATTGGTGAAGTGATTGATACAGATACAAATGAAGTTCTAGCTACAAGTCGTGATCGTTATAATGCATTTTGACCAAAACAGTCAGGAATGGAAAGTAGTGGTTATGATTTTGGTAAAAAATTATATACAGTTACTATTAATTTTTTGGATAAAACAACAAATAAACCTTTACCAAACATTCAGCCTTCTATTCTAATCAAAAGAGCTGGTGAAAAATTTGAATTACAAAAAATTTTATTTAATGGTTATCGTTTAGATGAAACAAAAAGTAAAATTAATTCTTCACATCAAATTAATGGATCAAATTTAAGATTTGATTATTATTATGATCCATTACAATTTAAATCATTAAAGTTAAAGTTGTTGAATGAAAATAATGAGCAAATTCAAGAAAAAATAGTTAAAGTTTATGAGGGGCAAGAATTTATTCCTAAATCATCTGATTTCTTTTTATATGATTTAGAGAAGTTTGTTGGTTCAAATAACGAAAATAGTAATTGAGTTAATTCAGTAATAGCTCCAAAAAAGACATATTCATACAATCAAATTGTAGATAATCAGGAAGAATTGGTATATAGAGTAAGTCAAGAAAAACCTACTTATATGGTTGCAAAAGATATCAAATTAGTTCAAGGTGAGGATTTTACTAAATTTTTGCGTAGCAAATTATTTAAAAATTATCTAACAAACATTTATAATTCTGATTTTTCTTTTTATGACTATGATCCTGCTATTATTTATAATTCAGTAGACACATCTACTCCTGGAAAATATTTAGTTGTTTTTTATTTTAAAAATAATATGAATATTCAAGATTCAAATCATTCTCTTTTAAGATTAAATGTTATTGTTGAACCTAATCCTAATCAAGATCCTAGTTTGACTCCTAATAAATTAGAAGCTGAAAAAAATAGATTAGAAAGTTATCGCTATATATGAATTAATCAATTAGAGGAAGAAAAGGGACTTATGAGCGATTTTGAATCAATTAATCAAAATAATTTATTGAGTAATATTGATAATTTTAATTTAAATAAAGATAGATTTAATTATGAAGTTTTGGAATTTAACAAATTATATCCAGGAATTGGTGGTGAACAATTGTTAGGATACCAATTTAAAATTAAAATTAGTGATAAAGAAACTCAACAATTTGTTACAACAAATGATTTTACTAAATATGTTTGATTAAGAAATGGTGAATCTACTACTCCACCGACTGCTGAAGTTGAAATGCAAAATGAAATTAATCGAATTAATTCTTTATCATTATCATTAAAAAATCCAATTTTAACTCAAGAAGAAGTTAATAATATTAATCAATCTAACATTTTAGAAAATGTTAATGAATGAGTGGAAACACCAGGTTTTGCTTATGAAATAATTGATTTTAATAATTCAAATAATCAATTTAAATTTAATATTAAAGTATCAAAAGGAAATGTAATTAAAACATCTAATTTATTTACTTTATCTTATCAAATCAAATCAGAACAAACTGAACAAGATTTATTACAACAAGAAATTAATAGAATTAATAATTTAACTTTACATTTAGTTAACAATACTTTTATTCAACAAGAAATTGATCAAATTAATGCATCTAATTTTGCAGATAATTTATCTAGTTGAAATTTAGTTACTTCAAATTCAAGTAAATACAACTATGAAATAACTAGTTTTGTTAAAGCGAATAATAAATTTACTTTTAATATTAAAGTTACTTTAATAAGTAATCCATCCATTTCTCAAGTATCAAAACAGTTTAGTTTAGATTATCAAATATCTACAAATATAAATCAAGCATTAAAAGAAGAAAAAAATAGAATTGATAATTTAAGTTTAAATAAACAAAAATTTAGTCAAGAAGAAATAAATGGAATTTTAAATGATCCAAGTAGTATTACTCAATATCTAAATGATTGAAGTGGCAATGATAATAAATTTGATTATCAATTCATTGTTAATTCTTTATCTCAAAATCAATTAAGCTTGATTATTCAAATCAAAGATAAAAATACTAATGAATATCAAAGTTCTAATCCATTTGTTTTAAATTATGAACCATCTGATATATCAAACAATAATAATACTGGTAGCTCAAATAATTTAACTACAGTTATTTTAGCTTCTACTTTAGCACCAGCTGGAGCAATAGCTGCTGGAGCTGCAGGAACTATTATTTATAAAAAGAAAAAAAGAAAACATTAGTTGGCAATAATATTGTAAGAATATCAATTAAACAACACTTGAAATAATAGTTTAAATTTTAAAAATATATTTTTAAATATATTTAAATTGTTTGCTATAATTGAAATGAAACTATAACTTTGAAGCATGAGGTTCTTGATACACGGAGAATAGTTGTCTATCGTGTATCATGCATTTATGTGGAGTTAGTTCAAAAAGAACAAAAGGAGACAACTAAATATAAAAATATGGAAAAAGTAAACATTAAATTATCTGCTTTTGAAGCTCCGTTAGTGGATCAAGCAGCGATGAAAATTGTTAGTGCTATTAAAGCAGTTGGTGCAAAATATAGTGGACCTATTCCACTACCTACAAAATATGAAGAATTTACAATATTAAGATCTGTACATATTAACAAAAAATCAAGAGAGCAATTCGAAAGAAGAACTCATAAAAGATTAATTGTTTTAAATAATTCTTCAAAAGATATTCTAGATAAATTATCAAGATTAGAATTACCAGCTGGTGTAAATATTTCGATAGCAATTAAAAAGTAATTAAAAAATAAAAAAGGTGGAAAATTATGAAAGGAATCTTAGGTAAAAAAGTTGGAATGACTCAGATTTATTCAGATCATGGATATTCAATTCCAGTTACTATTATTCAAATTGAAAAAAATATAGTAACAAAAGTTCTAACTAAAGAGAAAAATGGTTATACAGCTTTACAACTAGCAACTAGTGAGAAAAAAGAAAAACATTCTTCTAAAGCTTTAATAAATCATTTTAAAAAAGCTAATACAACTCCTAAGCGCTTCGTTAAAGAAATTCGTGACATGGAAGGTTATAAATTAGGAGATGAAATTAAACCTTCAATATTCAAATCAGGTGAATTAGTTGATGTTACAGGGATTTCAAAAGGTAAAGGTTTTGCTGGAACAATTAAAAGATGAAACCAACATATTGGTCCTAAATCTCATGGTGGAGGTGGAGGATCTCAACCAGTTCGTCAAACAGGATCACTTGGAGATATTTCGGGTAATAAAGTATTTAAAGGTATGACAATGCCAGGACATTTGGGTAATGTTCAAAGAACTGTACAAAACTTAGTAATTGTTGATGTTAATGAAAGAGATCATTATATTCTAGTTAAAGGTTCTATACCAGGTCCTAACAAGTCTTTTGTGATTATTAAACAATCTGTAAAACAACTTCCAAATAAAGAAGAAATCAAATTAGTAAACTTCAAAACTGAAATTGAAAAAAATGAATTATTGGAAGAATCTAAAAAAGTTGGTGCCGAAATCAATGCAGATATGTCAGTAGCTGAAATGAAAGAAATTGTTGAAACAGCTCAAGCACAAAAAGCTCAAGAAGAGTTAGCTAAGGCTGAAGAAGCACAAGAAAATAATCATCATAAAGAAGAAAACAAACAAAAGGAAGGAGATAAATAATGCCAAGTACAACTGCTAAAAAAAGTACAACTGCTAAAAAAGTAAATACTAAAACAAGTACAACTAAAGCTAAAAAAGTTGTTGATAAACCTAAAAAAGCATTAAAAACTCCTGAATTAAAACCTTTAAATAACAGTGTTAAATTACCTAAAAATGTTTTTGAAGCAAAGATTAATAATCAAGCTATGTTTGATACTGTAATGATGGAAAGAGCATCAAGACGTCAAGGAACACATCGTGTTAAATCTAGAGCTGAAGTGTCTGGAACAGGAAAAAAACCTTGAAAACAAAAAGGAACAGGTAGAGCAAGACAAGGTTCTTTAAGATCACCTCAATTTGTAGGTGGAGGTAGAGCTTTTGGTCCAAAACCTGAAAGAAATTATTGTTTAAAAGTAAACAAAAAATTAAGAAAATTAGCATTCTTTTCAGCTTTATCATTATTGGCTAAAGAAGGTTCTGTTTTAGTTGATGATTCTATCAAAATGAAAGAACCAAAAACAAAAGAGCTATTAAAACAAATTAAAAATTTAAATCTTGAAGGTAGAAAAAGAATTGTAATTGTAACTTCAGATAAAAACATTTACTTATCTGCTAACAATATTCCAAATGTTGCAGCAATAAAATTATCTTCATTAACTGTAGAAGCATTGTTATGAACTGATGCATTAATATTAACATCAGAAGATGTCAAAAAATTAGAAGGGATGGCTAAATAATGGAATTAACACACATTATTAAATATCCAATTTTAACTGAAAAAACTTACCAACAAATGCAAGCAAATGTTTATACTTTTGCAGTTGATCGTAAAGCAACAAAATTTGAAATTAAAAAAGCAGTTGAATTTATTTTTGAAGTAAAAGTTGAATCAATTAATACATTTAATGTTCCAAGAAAACCAAAACGTGTTGGTAGATTCAATGGATTTGTTGCAGGGTATAAAAAAGCAATTATTAAATTAGCTGAAGGTTCAATTCAAATACTTCCAGATGAAGGAATAGCTCAAGATGAAACATTAAAAGAATCAAATAATGATCAAATTAAGGCAAAAGTAAAAGAAATTAGTGAAGCTGAGAAAAAAGCAGCAGAAAAAATTAAAAAAGCTGCTGAAAGTAAAGCTAAAAAATCAACTTCAACAAAAACAAAAGAAGTAGAAGATAAAAAAGAATCAGTCAATAAAGAAAAAACAAAAGAAAGCAAATAATAATTAAAAAGCTTAGAAGAAAAAATTAAAAAATATTTTTAAGCAAAGGAGTAAGAGATATGGCAATTAAATATTTAAAGCCAACAACTAATGGTCGTCGTAACATGACAGTATTAGATTATAATAAAAATCTTAGTGGTCATGAACCAGAAAAATCTTTATTGACTATTTTACAACCACAATCAGGTAGAAATAATCAAGGTAAAATAACTACTAGACATAAAGGTTCAAGAGCTAAAAGAAAATATCGTATTATTGATTTCAAAAGAAACAAAGATGGAATCATTGGAAGAATAGCTTCTATTGAATATGATCCAAATCGTTCAGCAAACATTTCTTTAGTTGTTTATCAAGACGGAGAAAAGAGATACATTATCCATCCTAAAGGATTACAAGTAGGTGATACTATTGTATCAGGTTCAAATGTTGATATTAAAGTAGGAAATACATTACCACTTGAAAATATTCCAGAAGGTACATTTATTCATAATTTAGAAATTCAACCAGGAGCAGGAGCAAAATTAGCACGTTCAGCTGCATCATCAGCTCAAATTCTAGGAATGGATGAATCTAAAAAATATGTTATTGTTAGATTGAAATCTGGAGAAGTAAGAAAATTCTTACCAAAAGCCAGAGCAACAATTGGTGTTGTTGGTAATGAAGAACATTCATTAATTAATATTGGTAAAGCTGGTAGAAATCGTCATAAAGGAATTAGACCAACTGTTAGAGGATCTGTTATGAATCCAATTGACCACCCACATGGGGGAGGGGAAGGGAAACAACCTATTGGTAGAAAAAGTCCAATGACCCTTTGAGGTAAAAAAGCTCTTGGTGTTAAAACAAGAGATACTAAGAAATCATCAAATAAATTAATCATTAGAAGACGGAAAGGAGCTGAAAAATAATGGGAAGATCGCTTAAAAAAGGTCCATTTGCAGATGACCATTTATTAAAAAAAGTAGAAGCTATTAATACAAAAAAAGCTCCTAAAAAACCTATTAAAACTTGATCGAGACGTTCAACAATTTTTCCAGAATTTGTAGGCTTAACATTTCAAGTTCATAATGGTAGAAAATTTATTGATGTTTATGTAACAGATGATATGGTAGGACATAAATTAGGAGAATTTTCTCCAACAAGGACTTATACAGGTCACGGGGCTGATAAAGGAAAGAAAAAATAATTTATGAAAACACAAGCTATTGCACAATTAAAATTACAAAGAATTTCAGCTCAAAAAGCTCGTCTAGTTGCTGATTTAATTAGATATAAAACATCAAAAGAAGCCCTATCTATTTTAAAAAATTCTAATAAAAAAGCAGCTCGTCTATTATTAAAATTATTACAATCAGCCATTGCAAATGCAATTAATAACAATGGAATGAATGTAGATAAATTATATTTATCAGAAGTATTAATTAATGAAGGACCTACATTGAAAAGATTTCAACCAAGGTCTCAAGGAAGAGCTTATTCAATTTTCAAAAGAACATCTCATATGATCATTAAATTAGAAGAATTAAATTCTCAAGAAAAAAGTAATCAAAAATAATTAGGAGGTAAATCAATGGGACAAAAAGTTAATCCAAATGGATTCCGTTATGGAATTACAAAAGAGCATAACACAATTTGATATGCAGATAAAAAGAATTTTGCTAAATTACTTTTAGAAGACCAAAAAATTTACCAATATCTTGAGCAATTTACAAGAGAATATGAGATTGGAAATATGAAGATTAAAAGATTCCAAGATGGAAAAGTGATTCTTTATATTCATACAGCAAAACCTGGAGCAGTTTTAGGTCAAGAAGGAGCTAATGTTAAAAAATTAGTTAAAGACATCCAAAAATTCACAAGAAACAAAAAATTAGATTTAACAATTGAAGTAGTTGCAATTGAAAAACCAGCTTTAAGTGCAAAATTGTTAGCAGAAGAAATTGCTATTAAATTAGAAAATAGAGGTTCATTTAGAAATGCTCAAAAGCAAGCAATTCGTGATGCTATGAAAGCAGGAGCTGTTGGTATTAAAACTAAAGTTAGTGGTCGTTTAAATGGTGTTGATATGGCAAGATCTGAAGGATATTCAGAAGGTGAAATGAAACTTCATACTTTAAGACAAAATGTTGATTATGCAACAGCTACTGCAAGAACAACATATGGTGCTATTGGTGTAAAAGTTTGATTATCACTTGGTGATGTGAAAGAAGGTAAATAATGTTACAACCAAAAAGAACTAAACATCGTAAAACCTTCAAAATATACCATGATAAACAAAAAGCATATAAAGGAAATAAAGTTTCATTTGGTGAATTTGGATTACAAGCAAAATCTTCTGCTTGAGTAAGTGCGAGACAAATTGAAGCTGCAAGGATTGCTATTACAAGAAGAATGGGAAGAGAAGGAAAAGTTATTATTAGAATTTTCCCACATTTATCTTTAACATCAAAACCAATTGGAGTAAGGATGGGAAAAGGAAAAGGTAATCCTGAAAAATGAGTGGCTGTTGTTAAAGAAAATACTATGATGTTTGAAGTAAAAGGTGTTAGCGAAGAAATTGCAAAAGAAGCATTAAGACTTGGTGGACACAAATTACCAGTTAAAGTAAAAATTCTATCAAAAGAAGAATCTTTGGCAGAAAGTGGCGGTAAATAATGAAATTTAAAGATATTGAAAATAAATCAATTAATGAATTAAATGATTTATTAAATGATTTAAAAGCTGAATCATTTACTTTAGGTTGAAAAAACAAAACTCAACAACAAGATCAAACTCATAAAATTAAATTAGTACGTCGTGATATTGCAAGAGTTTTAACTGCTATAAGACAACAAGAAATTAAACAAACATCATCTAATAATGTAAAAGAAAAAGTTGTAAAAACAGCATCAACTTCAACTAAAAAAACAACTAGCACTAAAAAAGCAACATCAACAAAAAAAGCAACAACTAATAAAAAGGAACAAAAAGAGGTTAAATAATGGAACAACAAGTAAGAGTTAATAACAGAAAATCATTAAGCGGAAGAGTTGTTTCTACAAAAAATACTAAAACCATTATTGTTGCTGTTGATATCTACATCAAACATCCTTTGTATGGGAAACGTTTTAGAAAAACTAAAAAATTTGCTGCCCATGATGAAAAAGAATTAGCTAAAGTTGGTGATATTGTAAAAATTACATCTACTCGTCCTTATTCAAAAACAAAAACATTCCGTTTAGAACAAATTAAAGAACATGCGAAAGAAGGTAATTAATGGTTTTAGAACAATCTAGATTAGTAGTTGCTGATAATTCAGGAGCAAAAGAAGTTGGATTAATTAGAAATATTGGGGGTTCTGTTAAAAAAACTTCTAATATAGGTGATATTGTTGTATGTTCTATTAAAAAAGCTTTACCAAATGGAATGGTAAAAGAAGGTCAAGTAGTAAAAGCTGTTATTGTAAGATCAAAATATGGTATCAAAAGAAAAGATGGATCTCATATTAAATTTGATGATAATGCAGTAATTATTATTAAAGAAGATGGTACACCAAGAGGGACACGGGTATTTGGTCCAGTAGCTCGTGAATTAAGAGAAAAAGGATATTTAAAAATAGTTTCTCTTGCCCCAGAAGTTATTTAAGAGAAGGAGAAAATTATGAAATTGAAAAAAAATGATGAAGTAGTAATTATCTCAGGATCAGAAAAGGGTAAAACAGGTTTTATTACTAAAATTGATAAAAAAAATAATCGTGTTTTTGTAAAAGATATTAATAAAGTAGTAAGACATAGAAAACCATCTCAACAAAATACAGAAGGTTCTATTGAAACTAAAGAGGCATCAATTCATATTTCTAATGTTGCTTTAAAATCAAAAGAATCTAAAAAAGGATCACCAGTTGCTTCTAAAATTGGATATAAATTTGAAAAAGATAAAAAAATTAGAATTGATAAAAAAACAGGAAAGGAAATCTAATCTATGAAATCATCATTAGAGATTAAATATGATCAAGAAATTGTTCCTGCTTTAATTAAAAAATTTAATTACACTTCAATTATGCAAGTGCCTAAAGTTGAAAAAATTATTATTAATATGACTGCAGGAAAAGAAGTATCTAATTCTAAAGCAATTGAAGAAGTAATTAATGAATTGACTTTAATTACTGGTCAAAAACCATTAACAGTAATTGCTAAAAAATCTAATGCTTCATTCAAACTTCGTGAAGGAATGGCAATGGGTGGAAAAGTAACTATGAGAAGAGAAAGAATGTGAACCTTCTTATATGAATTAATTAACATTTCTATTCCAAGGATTCGTGATTTTAGGGGAGTAAATCCAAAAGCATTTGATGGGCGGGGAAATTATGCTTTAGGAGTTAAAGAACAAATTATTTTCCCAGAAATATCATTTGATAAAATTAGAAGAATTAAAGGTCTTGATGTAATTATTGTTACAACAGCAAAAACAGATGAAGAAGCTTTTGAGTTATTAAAACTATTAGGAATGCCTTTTGCAAAGGTACAACAAAAATAATAGATAAAGGAAAAATATGGCAAAAAAATCATTAAAAGTTAAAGCAGAAAAACATCCAAAATTTTCTAGTAGAAAATACACAAGATGTCAATTATGTGGTCGTCCACATGCGGTATTAAGAAAATTTGAAATTTGTAGGATTTGTTTTAGAAAATTAGCTCACGAAGGAAAAATTCCTGGTGTGAAGAAAGCGAGTTGATAATTTATGGCATTTATAAATGATCCAATTTCAGATATGATTGTTCGTATCAAAAATGCAAATGCTAGAAAACACCCAACTGTTTCAATGCCTCATTCAAAATTAAAAATGAAACTTTTATCTATTATTAAAAACGAAGGATATATTACTAAATTTGAAGAAGTAGATTTAAATAACAACAAAAAAGAAATTGTAGTAACTTTAAAATACAAAGGAAATGAAAGAGTAATTACAGATATTAAAAGAATATCAAAACCTGGATTAAGAGTTTATGTTCCTGTAGAAGAAGTTCCACGTGTTCAATCAGGATTTGGGATTGCAATTATCTCAACATCAAAAGGATTATTAACAGATAAAGAAGCAAGAAAGGAAAATGTAGGTGGTGAAGTAATTGCCTACGTTTGATAAGATAGGAGGTATTAATGTCAAGAGTTGGAAATCGTATTCTTACTATACCTTCTGGAGTAACTTTAGAAAATAATCAAAATTTAATTACCATTAAAGGTCCAAAAGGAGAATTAAAAAAACAATTTTCTACATTAATATCAATTAATGTTGAAAATGATAAATTAACTACTATAAGAGCAAATGAAGAAAAACATACAAAACAATTACATGGAACAACTAATTCATTATTAGCTGGTATGATCAAAGGTGTTAGCGAAGGTTTTTCAAAAAAACTATTAATCAAAGGAGTTGGTTATAAAGCTGCTTTGGTAGGAAATCAAATTGAAATTCATGCAGGATATTCACATTCTCACAAAATTGCAATTCCTGCTGGAATCAAATTAGAAATTGCTAAACCAACAGAAATTGTAGTAACTGGAATTGATAAGCAGCAAGTTGGAGAATTTGCAGCTATTATTAGAAAAGTAAGAAAACCTAATGTATATTCTGGTAAAGGTATTATGTATGATGATGAGATAATTAGAAGAAAAGAAGGAAAGGCTGCGTCTAAATAGAGACTAAATTATGAAAGTAAATTCAAGAAATAAAGCAAGAATGAAAAAACATCTAAAAATTAGACAAAAAATTAGTGGAACAAGTAGTGTTCCAAGACTTTCTATTTATAAATCTCATCAAAACTTTTATGCTCAATTAATTGATGATACTAAAGGAGTTACTTTAGTAAGTGCTTCAACAATTAATGATAAAGAGTATAGTGGTAATGTTAAAGCAGCAGAAAAATTAGGACATGAAATGGGTAAAAAAATTAAAAATTTAAATATAAAAGAAATTGTTTTTGATCGTTCAGGATACATTTATCATGGAAAAGTAAAAAGTTTTGCAGAAGCTGTTAGAGCAGAAGGGGTGAAGTTCTAATGACATTTTTTAATCAAGATGAGAAATTAAATGTATCTCAAGAAGATCAACAACAAATTGATTCAACAGCTAGTTCAAATGTTGAATCTCAAGAAACTAAAGAAGTTGTTGGAAAAAGCAATAAAGCAAATGATAAATCTTCAAAAGAACATTTTGCTAAGAACAATACAGAATTTAGCAAAACTAAAAAAGCAAAACCAAGAGCTAAAGTTGAAAAAAGAACATCAGAATTTGAAGATAAAATTATTGACGTAGCTCGTGTTACAACAGTTGTTAAAGGTGGAAGAAGATTTTCGTTTTCAGCTGTTGTTGCAATTGGTAATAAAAAGGGAAAGGTTGGATTAGGTCATGGAAAAGCAAATGAAGTACCTGATGCAATTAAAAAAGCATATAAAAATGCAAAAAATAATTTAATTGAAGTACCTATTGTTAATAAATCAACAATCCCTCATGAAGTTAAATCAAAATATTCAGCTAGTCAAGTAATTTTAAAACCTGCTCCAAAAGGGAAAGGTATAGTAGCATCTGGTACAATAAGAATTGTTGTTGAATTAGCAGGATATACAGATATTTATACTAAATCTTATGGATCAAGAACAAAACAAAATGCTGCTAAAGTAGCAATAAGTGCTCTAAAAAAATTAAGAACAGTAGAAAAATTAGCATCATTAAGAGATGTTCCTGTTGAACATATTCTTAAAAAATAGCAAAAAGGAGATTATATGAAATTACATAGTTTATCATCAAATCCTGGGGCAAGAAAAGAAAAACACCGTGTAGGTAGAGGGCATGCTGCTGGTAAAGGTAAGCAAGCAGGAAAAGGACAATCAGGACAAAATAAACGTCATGGACACCGTCCAGGATTTGAAGGGGGACAAACTCCTTGATTTAGAAGATTGCCTAAAAGAGGATTTAAAAATGTAAATCATATTGAATATCAAATTGTTTCTTTATCTTCTTTAGAAGCAAAATTTGATGCAAATGCTGTTATTGATTTTGAGGCTTTATATCAATCAAAATTAGCTCGTAACAAAAATTTACCTATAAAATTATTAGCTAATGGAAAATTAACTAAAAAATTTACTATTAAAGTAAATGCTGCAAGCCAAAATGCGATTAAAATGGTAGAACAAGCCGGCGGAAAAGTAGAGGTAATTTAAAAGTGGGTTTTTTTAAAAAAACCTGATCAAATATATCATTTTTTTTCTCAAAAATATTTTTATTTTTCAATAAAAATGTCATTTTAAAACTTAAAGAAAAAGATTTATTAAAAAGAATTCTTTTTACTTTAATGATCATGATTATTTTTATTTTAATTGGAACGATAACTTTACCAGGAATTACCATTTCCAATTCAAGTGGATTTGATAATACTTCATTTTTAGGTATTATGAACACAATTGGAGGGGGAGGATTAAGACAATTTTCTCTTGTTTCATTAGGTATTAGCCCCTATATTACTGCTTCATTGGTGATGACTTTTGCTCAAACAAAGTTATTTCCACCAATTTATCATTTATATCAATCAGGTCCTGCTGGAAGAATGAAAATTAACTATATTACATATGCTTTAACATTTGTGTTTTCAATTGTTCAAGCAATTGTTATTATCCAATCTTTAAGTAATTCTTCAACAGGTCAATCAAGTTATATTAGTGTTGTTGGAGAGTTTAATAATACATTCTTTATTTGAATTGTCTTACCTTTCATTTTAACTGCCGGAACATTCTTTTCAATTTTCTTAGCAGAACAAATTACAAATAAAGGAGTAGGTAATGGATCATCAATGTTAATTTTGGCAGGTTCAATTATTACTATTCCTACTTTATTTACTTCGGCATGAAGTTTATGAGTTCAATCTAAAATAGGAGAATTATTATTTAGAGGAATCGTTTATTTAATTGGATTTACATTATTATTTATTTTATTATCACTAATCATTTCTTTTGTATATCAAGCAGAAAGAAGAGTACCAATTCAACATACAGGTGTTGGTCGTTCAAAAAATATTAAAGACTTGTCATATTTACCAATTAAAGTAAATGCTTCAGGAATTATGCCAGTTATTTTTGCTTCTATGTTAATTACATTCCCCATGTTGATTGTTAATTTAGTAAATCAATTTTATCCTTCTGAAGTTACAAGATGAATGAACGACAATTTTCAATTGAAGCAACCTATTGGTTTAACTTTATATGCTTCAGCAACATTTTTATTAACAATCTTCTTATCAATTCAACAATCTAAAATTGATAAAATTGTTGAAGATTTTAATAAATCATCTACTTTTATTCCAGGAATTACACCTGGTGAACAAACAGAAGATTATTTATTCTCAGTTGTAATTAGGTTATCAATATTTTCAGCTATTTACTTAACTATATTAGGTTCTTCACAATATATTGCAATTATTGCAGGTGCTCCAGAATCTGTTGTAATTAGTGGTACATCAATTATGATTGTAATCTCCGTTTCAATTGAAACAATTCAACAAATTGTAGCAAGAAGAAAAGCTTTAAATTTATTTAAAACTAAGACTATTAAAAAAATGAAGGGAGCTGAGAATTTAGTTGATTCTGAAGATCAAAGTTCAATTTTATGATAAATGAATTTAAGATAATAAATTAATTTTGTAAAGGAATGTTATGGCGAGAACAAATATTATTTTCTTAGGAATGCCCGGAAGCGGAAAAGGAACAATAAGTTCAATATTAGAAACAAAAGCTAATATTATTCAGATTTCTACTGGTGATATTTTTCGTGAAGAAATTAATAATAAAACAGAACTTGGTTTAAAAGTGAAAGCAATTGTAGAATCAGGATCATATGTACCGGATGATATTACAAATAAAATTGTAGAAAATAAAATAATCCAAATGCAAGCAAATAATCAAAAATTTATTTTAGATGGATTTCCAAGAACAGTTCAACAAGCAATGTTTTTAGATCAATTAAATTTTGAAGATTATATTGTAGTTTATTTAGATGTAGAAAAACAAGTTGTGATTGATCGTTTAAGTCAAAGATACTTTTGTAAAGTATGTAAAAAAAGTTATAATTTAGCATCTTTTAAATCTAAAAAGCATCCTTATTGTGAAAATGATGGTGAGTTATTAATTCAAAGAGTTGATGATCAACCAGAAGCTGTTAAAAAACGTTTAGATATTTATGAAAAAGAAACAGCTCCTGTTATTGACTTTTATCGAAGAAAAAATAAATTATTAACTATTACTCAGCATGATAATATAAATGAAACTATTGATAAAATATTAGATATAATATTATAAAAATATTATAGGTTTATATTAAAATAAAATGATTTATATTAAGTCTCAAAAAGAAATTGAATTAATTACAAAATCATGCAAAATCCTGGCTAGTGTAAAGAAAGTTTTAAAAGATGCTGTAAGACCAGGGATTTCATTAAAAGATTTAGATTCAATTGCTTATAATGAAATTATTAAAGCAGGAGCAAAACCATCTTTTTTAGGTTATCATGGTTTTCAAGGAACTATTTGTGCTTCTGTTAATGAAGAATTGATTCATGGTATTCCTTCATCAAGAATTTTAAAAGATCAAGATTTATTGTCAATCGATGTTGGTTTAATTTATGAAGGATATCATTCTGATAGTGCATTTACAATTTCAGTTGGTTCATCAAATGAAGAAAATGACAAACTAATTGAAGTTGCTCAAAAAGCTTTTGAAGCAGGTTTAAAAGCAATTAAACCTAATGCTACTATTGGAGATATTTCTTATGCAATTGGAGAATATATTGCAAAAGAAGGTTATTATACACCAAAAGAATTTTGTGGACATGGTATTGGAAGATCATTACATGAAGATCCTTATGTTTTTAATGAAGGAAAAAAAGGTAGTGGTCCTAAAATCCAAGATGGAATGACAATTTGCATTGAACCTATGATTTTACAAGATTCTAAAAAAATTAGAATTTTAAAAGATGGATGAACTGTAGTTGCTCAATCTAATAAAAAATCTTCTCATTATGAGCAAACAGTTCTAATAAAAAATGGGAAAGGAATTGTTCTTACAGAGAACTAATAATAATTAAAATTAATGGCTAAAGACGCAATAAAAATGGTTGGAAAAGTTGTTAAATCTTTTTCAACAAGAGAGTATCAAGTTGAATTAGAAAACAAAATGACTATTAAAGCAACAGTTAGTGGAAAAATAAATTTACATTCAATAAGAATTTTACCAGGTGATATTGTGGATGTTGAAATATCTCCATATGATTTATCACAAGGTCGCATAGTTTTTAGACATAAATAAAATAAAGGAGGTCAAAACATGAAAGTAAGAGCTTCAGTCAAAACAATGTGTAAAGATTGCAAAATAATAAAAAGGAAAGGAATTGTTAGAGCTATTTGTGTTAATCCAAAACACAAGCAAAGACAAGGTTAATTATGGCAAGGATATTAAATATTGAAATTCCAAATAATAAACGTGTAGTTATTTCTTTAACATACATTTATGGTATTGGAAAAAGCTTATCTTCAAAAATATTAAAAGATGCTGGAGTTGATGAAAATATTAAAGTTGTTAATTTATCAGAAGATCAATTATCTGCAATAAGAAAAGAAGCTGCTAAATATATGACAGAAGGTGATTTAAGAAGAGAGATAGGAATTAATATTAAAAGATTAATGGAAATTAAAAACTATCGTGGAATTAGACACCGTAAAGGTTTACCAGTAAGAGGACAATCAACTAAATCAAATGCTAGAACTAGAAAAGGTCCTAGAAATACTATTGCAGGTAAGAAAAAGTAAAGAAGGAGTGTTAAATAATGGCTAAAAAGAATAAAAAAAGAATTGTCACTTCTGGAATTGCTCATATTCATTCAACCCACCAAAATACTATTGTTACTTTTACTGATTTACAAGGAAATGTATTTGCTTGATCATCTTCAGGTGCTATTGGATATAAAGGAACTAAGAAAAAAACTCCTTATGCAGCAGGTTTAGCAGCAGCAGCTGCTGCTGAAGAAGCTAAAAAATCTGGATTAAAAGAAGTAGATGTTAAATTAAAAGGAATTGGTCCTGGTAAAGAATCTGCTAAAAAACAAATTGAAGTATCTGGAATTGCTATTAAATCAGTAGAAGATGTAACTCCAATTCCTCATAATGGAACAAGACCACCGAAAAGAATATTAAAGAGACAAAAAAGGAGATAATTAAATATGGCAAAATTTTCAAAATTAAAATATAGTGAAATTAAATACAAAAAAATTGATGAATATAATAATTCATTTGTTGTGCAACCATTAGAAAGAGGGATGGCTAATACAATTGGTAATTCACTAAGACGTGTTTTATTATCTTCTATTTATGGGGTTGCTCCATTTGCGATAAAAATTGCTAATGTAACTCACCAATATTCTTCAATTGCAAATACAGATGTTGATGTTTTAACATTAATATCAAGATTATGTAAAATACCTTTTAAATATAATGAAGAAGTTTTTGGAGATAATTCTATTTTAAAAGTTTCTTTTAAATCTTCAAATGAAGGTCAAGTAACTTATAAAGATTTAGAATTACCTATGGGTGTTGAAATTGTTGGAGATTTAAATGTTCCTATTGTATTTTTATCATCTAAAAATGCTTTAGAATTTGATTTATTTATTAGAGCAGATTATGGATATTCAGATGAAGAAAAAAACAAATTATTTATTAATGAAAATAAAGCTAATATTTCTTCAAAATTAAAAGGTGAATTATTAGCTTGTGATTCAAATTTTTCTCCTATTAGAAGAGTGGCATATTATGTTGAAGAATTAAATTCATCTTCATACCACATTCAAGAAAAATTAGAATTAGAAATTGAAACTAATGGAACTATTGAAGCTAAAGAAGCTTTATCTCAAGCAGCTAAAGTATTAACAGCTCATTTAAACATCATTGGAAATATTGATTTAAGTCAAGAAGAAATTGATTCAATGTTTTCACATGAACACACAAGAAAAATTGAAGACAAATATTCTTCAATGACAATTGAAGATTTAGATTTAACAGTTCGTTCAACTAATGGATTAAGAAGAGCAAATATTACCAAAGTTAGCGAATTGAGAGAATTAACTTATTCCGATTTAAAAAACATCAACTCAATTGGTGAAAAATCAATTAAAGAGATCATTGATGAACTTGCAAAAATAGGTATTATTATTGATAAAGGAGATGATGAATAATGGCTAATCCTCATCAATTATTTAGAAGAAATGCTTCTTGAAGAAAAGGTGTAATCCGTTCTTTAACTACAGATGTTCTTTTATATGGGAGAATTACAACAACTGAAGTAAGAGCAAAAGAAGTGAGAAGATTTGTAGAAAAAATGATCACAAAAGGTAAAAAAGGAACTTTAGCTTCAAGAAGAGAAGTATGTGCATTTTTAAGACCTGTTTTTACAAAAGATAATGTATCAATTGATAAATATTTATTTGATACAATTGCCCCTAAATACAAAGATCGTCAAGGCGGTTATACTAGAATAATTAAATTACCTTCTCGTCAAGGTGATTCAACTAAGATGGCAATCTTAGAACTTGTATAATTAATTATTAATTTATAAATATAACTAATTAAAATTAAATCACAACAATAATGCTGTGATTTTTTTTATTCTAGTGTTTCTAGTGTTGATGGATATTATTAAAATAATATTAATTGATATACTTTAATTATTTTATTTTGCTATTACATAATTAAATTAAAAACATTCATTTAATTATGTAATAATGTTTTTAAGTGCTTTTTATTAATTTTTCTATAAAATAGATAAATATGAATAGTACAGCTACTTGAATAATTTTTGGTTTATTATTTGCAGCAATTGTGGGTTTTTTGTTATTCACTTTTTTGAATGATAAATGAAAGAAAAATAAGATAATGAAAAAAAGAATTGAACTAAGAAGAGCCACATCAAAAACCTCTAAAGAATTAGCAATAAGAATCTACACTTTAATAGAAATTAATAATGAATATGTTAATAAAGTAATTCCAGGTATTTCTAAAATTAAAATGAGAAATGTAAATTTAGCTTCTAGAAGTTTTTTAAAGGATATTTATGATTCAAAATCTTTTAAAGTTTTATATATTGATTCAGATGATGCTGATCCTTTGTATAGTCAAAATATGAAAAATTTAATTGATACTAAATCTAATTTATGAAATAAATATTGTTCAAATGCAATACATTATTTTAAAAAATTTCATGATGAATTAAGAAATGATGAAAATTTTGAAATAATAAAAGCCGATTCTCAAAAAATTATCAATGATTATTTTCAACATTATTTAGAGGAAAAAAATGAATCTACCAAATAAATTAACAATTGCAAGAATGATTTTAATAGTTCCTATTATTATTCTTTTTTCAATATTTACATGATATGTGATAACTTTTGAAAATGGTGAATTTAAAAATGTTAATTTACAAACACCTAGCCAATATTTTTTATACACAATAGGAATCATTTTTATTATTTCTATGATTACAGATTTTCTAGATGGACACTTTGCTAGAAAAAATAATCAAATTACAGTTTTTGGTAAATTATTTGATCCTTTAGCTGATAAGATAACTATTACAATTACTTTAATATTCTTGTCATATTTTCAATATACATACATTTATATTGTTATTTTCATGATCATCAGAGATTTAATTGTAGATGGTTCAAGAAATATTTTTGCAAAAAACAATTTGAAAATTGAAGCAAGCATTTATGGTAAATTAAAGACAATTTTTCAATCTGTTGCTATTCCAATTATTTTGTTTTTAATTCCTATTGTTGATAGTAATGTTTGATGACAATTGTTGATGATCAACATCCCTATGATTATTGCATTATTTTTATCTATATATTCAGGATATCAATATTTCAAACAAGTAATACCATTTTTGAAAGGATAAATTTGAAAAAGAAATTAACAATAATCATTCCAACTTATAATGTAGAACAATATATTGAAAAAGCTTTAGATTCAATATATAATCAACAAAATATTGATTTAGAACAAGACATTCAAGTTTTAATTATTGATGATGGTTCAAATGATAATACTGCATTAATAATTAATAATTGATTATCATCTAAAAATACTCAATCTTTTCAATATATTAAAAAATCAAATGGTAATTGAGGTTCTGTAATTAATTATGTTAAAAATAACAAATTAATTAAGGGTGAATATGTTTCAATATTAGATGCTGATGATTTTTATAATACAAATTGTTTTCAAGAAGTTTTTCAAATAAGTACTTTAAATCAATATGATTTAATAATTTCCAATTTTAAAAGAATAAATGAAAAAGGAAAAACAAAACCAACAAAAGTTATCTATTCTTTTAAATCAAAAGAAATTGTAAAAAATAAATCTTTTACTCCTTGATCAATTCCAATGTGCAAATTTTTTAAAGCCGATTTATTTTATCAATTGAATGATTTAAAAGAAAATGTTTCTTATCAAGATCAAATATTATTTTTTTCTTTATTAATTCAAGCTAAAAAAATATATTTCATTAAAAATAACTTAGGTTTTTATTTTGTTTCAAGACCTAATTCATCTTCGGTTGTAGATTGAAATAAGAAAAGAATTGAAGTTTGAATGGAGAATATGAATAAATTATTATCTTGCAATATTCCAGAACTTTCAGCTTATGTTAATATGATGGTTAATTATTGTTATATTAATACTAAAGATAAAGAAAATAGAAAATATATTATCATCAAGAAAGAATATATTAATATATTTAAATCTTCCAAATTTTCATTTTTACCTAAAGGACTAGATTGAATAGCAAAAATATGATTCAGTTTTGCTATTAGGAAAATAATCAAAAAGTAATAAAAAAAGAAGATATTAATTAAAAATTTCTTCTTTTTTTAATTTCTGATATTTGTTGTAAAGTTTTATCTTGTAGTTTTTGAATTTCTTTTTCTTGTTCATCTATAATTTTTTGAATTTGAATAATTTTTTGAATACCTGGTGCTAGTTGTTTATTTTCTAAATTTAAGTTAAAGTTATTAACTGAATGAGATTCGTCATCTTTATTATTTGCTAAAGCCATATTTAATAAAATAGTATTTTGATCTCTCTCTTCTTTTAATTTTTTACATAATTCTTGAATTTGTTTATCTTTATCTTTAAGAACATTAAAAAGATTCTTATTTTCTAATAATAATGTTTTATTTTCTTCTAATAATGAATTAATTTCATGCTCTTTGGTTTCAACAACAAATTCTAATTGTTTAGCTTCTATTTCATTTATTAATTTCTCTAAATTATATTCATTTGTAGATGTTTTGTCATTATCAAATTTTTCTGTCATTAAATACTCCAATTAATTATTTTCTTCTTTTATAAGGATTTTGTAATGAAGTTAAATAAATTTCTTGAGTTTTAGCAATTTTATTTAAACGTTCTTTGTATAAATTAAATCTCATTTCTTTTTCCATATCTTTTTCCATTTGAAGATTTTTCATCATTTCTAACTCTTGAGTTTGATTAATTAATTTTTGTGTTAAATCTTCAACTTCTTTATTTTTTTCTTTCATAAATTCTTGATTTTGTAATTTTTGATTTTGAACTTCTGTTCTTAATAAATCTAACTCTTCAGCTAATTTATTAGTAAATTCAACTTCTTGTGTGTGTTGTAATTCTAATTGTCTTCTCAATTCTTTAATTTCATCTTGAGATTTTTTTGTTTCAAATTCCATTGTTTGTTTAGCTTTAGCTAATTCAATATCGGCTAATAATTTAGCTTCCATTTCTTTTTGTTTATTTAATAATTCTTGTTCTTTATATTTAACAATCTCAATTTGTCTTGTTTGTTCTTCGCGTAATTTGTTTTGTAATTCTTCTATTTTCTCTTCATTTCTTATTTTTTCATAATAAGCTTTTTCATTTTCTTTTCAAGTTTTAATTTCTTGCTCAATTTGATTATTGAATTCTTTTTTTAATAAATTAATTTGTTCTTCTTTTGATTTAGATAATTCTAAATATTGAGTTTGTTGATTTTCTAACATTTTTTTAAGTTCTTTAATTTTTTCATCTTGTTGTTTTGTCTCAAATGTTAATTTTTCTTTAATTTTTGCATCTTCTACTTTTTCAACTAATTTTTCTTTAAAATCTGCTGTTAATTTTTCAACATCTTTTTCATTTTTTTTAGATAATTCTTCTTTTTCTTTCTCTTTTAAATCAACTAATTTTTCTAAATCATCAATTTCACTTTCTTGTAATTTCGAAATTTCTAACTGTTTATTTTGTTGCATTTCTATTTCATTCAATAAATCTTCAATTTGCCTTTGTTTATCTTCATCAAAATTATTCATAACTTCCTCACTTTTTTAATATTTTTTATAAATTCTTAAAATAAAAATATAATGTTGGGCAAAAAATTATTCTTTTTATCAATTAAAATTTTAGCATAAAATCTTGCTTTTATTTTGGTAATTTTATAAATAAAAAATTATTCTTATAAACTATATTATTATGATTCAAATATTTATCTTAATAGATTAAATAATAAGAGAAAAAAATTAGAAATAATAAAACAACAAAATTGCTTATCTAAACACTTAGAAGTTGCTAAATTGATAAGAACAGTAGCTAAAGCAACCGGCAATAAAACTTCTGCCAAAACCTTATCCAAGATAATCAAAGAGAAATTAGGATTATATTATTCTCCAAAGCATTTATATCACTTAATTAGGCAAAATAAAATGAGTGGAGTAACATTAAGAATATTTCCATACCTAAAGCATGGTAAATACTATAAAAAACCCCATAAAATAGGCAAAAGAGTAATTGCAATACCCATTGATCAAAGAGATGAAATTATCAATAAAAGAATTAGATATGGTGATGTTGAAGTAGATACTGTAGAAGGAACTAAAACTGATAATAAATATCTTTCTACAATGATTGATCGAAAATCTAGAAGATTATCCATAACTATTTATGAAAATAAACAAAGTGATGAATTTTTAAAAGCAGTAGAAAATAACATCGAAAATATGAATCAAGAAATCAAATCGATTACATCAGACAATGGAACTGAAAATTATGACCTAGTTAAATTAAATATTCCATGATTTTCCACTAATCCATATTCTTCTTGACAAAAAGGTTCAATTGAACAAAAACATAAGCAAATAAGAAAATTTATTCCAAAAGGCAAATCTTTCAAAAATTTAACCCAAGATGATTGTGATCTAATTGCACTTGTAATTAATGCAGAAACTTATTTACAAAATACTAGTAAATACAAATTGGGAACCACCGTTACTCAAGAAGAGCTACAAAAATACTTTAAATTATTAGAAAAGAAAGACACCCACCGAATATTTCAACTTTGATAAATATTGTAAAATTATGAAATACAAGGAATTATCGGTATTGAAATTGGTAATTTTATAGGTAATTTTATATTCATTACTTTTTCAAAATGTTTTTGAATTAGATTTATCTTTTATTTTAAAATTAATTATTTCCAATAATAAATCAAAATTTACTTCTTGGTCTTTTTTGATTTTAAATAAATTTGAAGTGACTTCATAATTGAATGATAATAATTTTTCTTGATATATATCGATTGCATATTTTTCAGGAGAAATAGAAACATGATTTTTTCAAACAGAAAAAGCGATAATGAATGAATTATTAAATAAAAACATTGGTTCATTTCATTTAATTTCCAAAACTAATTCTGGAAATTTTTCTTCTATAAATTCAAAAATTGACACTATTTTATCTTTTAAAATAGGATCTATATTTTTAATTGAATTTGCATATTTATTTCAAATTTTGTTATCAATCATAAGATTATTTTAATTTAAATTATATTTTTATATACATTATTAAAATACTTAATTCATATAATTTTTATTATTTGAACTATCCATATATTTCCTTTATTATATAAATAGAATTATAAAATATTACTTAAAATTATGTTATTTAAGATTAATTTGTAAATGCAAATATTATAGAAATAATAATTAATATTATTAAAACAATAAAAGTTAAATAATAAAAATTATAAGAATTTAAATGAAATTGAAAAAAAAGATGAATTAAAAGAAAAATTAAAAGAATCATTACCTTCATGTTTTGAAGATAATATTTTTAATATTGAAAAATTCAAACAATTATTAGGAGAAGAAAATAATCTAGATCAAAATGAAAAATATGGATTAAGTTGAGTGGGTAAATCTAAATCACTTAAGGAATCAACCAAACCCTCAAATATGACCTTAATTCCATTAAGAAATAAGTCTGTAAATTTTGATGAATCTGACAACATTATTATTGAAGGAGATAATTTAGAAGTTTTAAAACTTTTAGAAAAATCTTATTTTAATAAAATTGATGTAATCTATATTGATCCTCCTTATAACACGGGTAATGATTTTGTTTATGAAGATGATTATTCACAATCAAAATTTGAATTTGATAAAGAGAATAAATTAATAAATGAAGATGGAGATAGATTACAAACTAAAAATCAAAAAAGTGATGGTAGATTCCATACTAAGTGATTAAGTATGATTTATCCTAGATTAATACTTGCAAGAAAACTACTAAAAGATGATGGAGTAATTTTTATATCTATAGATGATAATGAGCAAGCAAGATTAAAATTATTATGTGATGAAATATTTGGGGAAAAGAATTTTGTAAGCGATATTATTTGAATAAGAAATCCTGGCGGCCAAAGCGATAATTCTCATATAGCAAAAACAAAAGAATATATTTTAATATATGCAAAAAATATTGATTTATTTAATATTAAAGACTTAGTTGAAGAAAAAAACATATTAGATTACAAATTTGACAAAAATTTAAATCAATATTGAAAAAAGGGAACAATGATTGAAAAGGGAGGGAGCAATGATAGATTAATTGATAGAAAAAAACTTGGTTATGTTGTTTATTATAATCCTAAATTAAATGAGATTAAAACACAACATGATTATGGAATAGATTTAATTAATCATAATTTAACTTCAAATGTCGAAATTTATTCTTTTGATCAAAATTTAATTAAAAAAGATTTTATACCTATTATTCCAAGAGTTATAAAAAATACATATGGACGTTGAAGAATGGGATCAGAAAAATTGAAAGATCTTTTTGAAAAAAATAGATTATTTTTTGAAAAAGATAAACAAAATAATTGAAGAATTTATGAAAAAGAAATTTTTGAAATTGAAACACCATATAAAAATATAAAACCAAAAGATTTAATTTCGTTTACTTCAAATACAAAAGGAACAAATCAATTAAAAAAAATTTTTCCAAATGATAATAAATTAGTTTCTAATTTTCACCCTAAACCATCTGATTTAATTTTATATTTAATAAATTTCCATACAAACCCCAACTCTTTAGTCTTAGATTTCTTTGCTGGCTCAGGAACTACTGCTCAAGCTGTTATGGAATTGAATAAAGAAGATGGAGGAAATAGAAAATATATTTTAGTTCAATACCCTGAAGAAAGTGAAAATTTAAAAGATACTGAATTTGAAACAATTGCTGATATTACAAGAGAAAGAGTCAAAAGAGCAATTGATATGTTTCAATATAAAGAAAAAGGATATAAAGCTTTTGAATTAGTAGAATCTAATTTAAAATCATTTGATGCAAGTACTAGTGATCCTGTTCCTGTAATTCAATCTGAATTACAAGATTATGAAAATAAAATTAAAGAAAATACTAGTGTTGAAAATTTAATTTATGAAATCATTTTAAGGGTAGGTGAATTGCCATTAAATACTAAAATTGAAAGTGAAATTTTATATAACAATAAAGTTTATTATGATGAATTAAAATATTGTTTATTTTTATTGGAACCTGCTATTGATTCTAATTATTACAATATTGAAAATATTATAAAGATTGTCAAAAATTTTTATAGCAACAATTTAAAAATATATTTAAATGATAAGTATTTTGAAAATGATCAAGATAAAATCAATTTTGCTGAATCTATTAAAAATATAAAAGATGGGTCATGAGAAATAGAATTGGTGGTAATATAATGAAATTTCAATTTGAAGCACATTTAGAACACCAAGATGAAGCTATTAATTCAGTTATCAATATTTTTAATGGTATTAAAACGAGAAATGGTGTTTTTTCAATTAGAAAAAACAATCAAATTTCTTTGTTTAGTAATAATCATGGAATATCTAATGTTATTCTAAATGATAATTGACAAAAAGATATTGCTTTACAAAATATTAAAAAAATACAAGAAAAAAATATGTTAGATATATCTAATACTATTGCATCTATACCTACATTTGATATTGAAATGGAAACTGGAACAGGTAAAACATATGTTTTTCTTAAAACTATTTTAGAACTTAATCAAAAGTATGATTTTAAAAAATTTTTAATAATAGTTCCTTCATTAGCAATAAAAGAAGGAATAATAAAAACACTTGAAATTACTAAAGAGCATTTTAAAATGCTTTATCCTTCAATTAAATATCAATATCGTGAATATGATGGTCAATCATTACAATTAGTTTGAGATTTTGCCAATAACAATAATGTAGAAATAATGATTACTAATATTCAATCAATTAATAAGGATATTAATATTTTTAATAAAAATAATGATTATTTATCTGGCGATAAACCAATTGATTTAATAAAAAACACATCTCCTATTGTTATAATAGATGAACCTCAATCTACAGCAAGTGGTAAAAAAAGTATAGACGCTATTAATGAATTGAATCCTTTATTTATTTTAAGATATAGTGCCACATTTAAACAAAGAAAAGATGAAAACCTAATTTACAAATTAGATTCTATTGAAGCATATAAAAAGAAATTAGTAAAACAAATTAAAGTTTATGGAATAGAGATAGAAGATAATGATATACCTAAATATATTAAACTAGAAAGATTAGATATTAAAAACCAAAATGCAAATATTAAAATAAAATGTTCTACAGACACAGGAACTCAAATCAAAAATAAAACAATTAGAAGTAATGATAATTTATTTGAGGTTTCTAATCATTTATCTGAATACAAAGATTTAAGAATTGAAAATATTGATTTTGATAATAAATTAATCGAATTATCTGATGGACAAAAAGTTTATTTAAATGTTAATAATAATAAATATGATAAAGCAATTAAAGAAAGACAAATAGAAGAAACTATCAGACAACATTTAAATAAACAATTAGAAATAAGAGATAAAAATATTAAAGTTTTATCTTTATTTTTTATAGATAAAGTTGCTAATTATCGGATTCAAAATGAAAGGGGAGAATCTGAACCTGGAGAATATGCTAAAATTTTTGAAAAACATTTTCAAAAAATATTATGAAAAGAAGAAAAATACTGAAAATTATTTAATTTAAATGAAGCTGAAGATAAAACAGAGAATATTAAAAAAATTGCTCAAATTTCCAAAAAAGTCCATGATGGATATTTTTCAATTGATAAAAAAAATAATTATAAAGATACAAAAGGAGATACAAAAGACGATAAATCTACATATGACAAAATAATGAAAGATAAAGAAAAATTAATATCATTCGATGAAGAATTAGCATTTATTTTTTCTCATTCAACACTTAAGGAGGGATGAGATAATCCTAACGTTTTTCAGATTTGCACTCTAAATGAAACTAAATCTGAAATTAAGCAAAGACAAGAAATTGGAAGAGGATTAAGGTTATGTGTGGATCAAAATGGAGAAAGAATATATGATGAAAATATTAATCAACTTTCAATTTTTCCAAATAGTAGATATGAAGAATTTATTAGCAATTTACAAAAAGAAATGATTGAAGATGGAATAGAGTTTAAAAAAATAAATAAAAGTTATTTGATGAATCAAATTCCCAATTTAGATCACAAATCATGTGAAGCAATTATTGAATTATTGCATAATGAAAATATTTTAAAAAAAGATCAAACATTAAATTTACAAGAATATAAACGTAATGAAGTAGAAATTATTTTAAAAAATAGTGATCTTAACTTATCTCAAGACTCAATAAACAACATTTTAGAAGCATTAGAAAAAACAACAAGCAAAATTCTTGATGTTGTTAAAGATGGTAGAAAACAAATAAAGAATAATTTAAAGAAAGATGTAATAAATTCACCTGAATTTCAAAAATTATGAGAAACAATAAGTTCTAAAACATCTTATTGTATAAAATTTGATTCTAATAAATTTATTGAGGAAGCTAAAAAAAATATAATAAAAGAAATTGATGATAATAAAATTCAAGAAGCAAAGATTGTAACTACTAAAGCAAATGTTGATATTAATAAAGATGGGGTTAAGGGTACAAATATTGATATTGTTAATAATAAAAAAATTGATTCAATTAGTTCATTAACAAATGAACCATTAATTGACATAATTAGCGATATTGAAAATATAACAAAATTAACTAGAAAAACAATAGTTCAAATAATTAGTGATAAAAAAATTATTGAATCTATATTAAAAAATCAAGAAACTACTAAAAATTTGATTATTGAAAAAATGAAAAAAGAAAAAGAAAAGTTAATGGTTGATGGGATAGAATATCAAAAAAATGGCGAGTTATATGAATTGAGTTTGCTTGAAGATAAATTAGAATTTACCTTAGATGAAAATTATTCAATAGATGCTAAATCAAGTAAAAAATATCCATATGAATATGTTGTTGTTGATAGGTCTAATATAGAAAAAAATTTTGCTAAAGACGCATTAAATAAAAGCATGGTTAAAACATTTATAAAATTACCTAAAAAATTTAACATACCAACACCTTTAGGTTCTTATAATCCAGATTGGGCTCTTTATGATGAAAATAATATTATTTTTGTAGCAGAAACAAAAGGATCAACAAATGAAAATGATTTAAGAGAGAAAGAAAACAAAAAAATAAAATGTGGTAAAGAACACTTTAAATCATTAGGAAACAATATTAAATATGAGGTTGTTACAAATCTTGATTCTTTATTAAGAAAATCACAAGGAAATGAAAATGAATAATGATAATTTATTTCAATTAATTAAAAAAAATATTAAAGAAAATAGCAATATTAAAATAGCTATTAAAAAATTTTCTTTAAGAGCTTTTTATAAATTAATTCCTTTTTTTAAAAAATGTTCTACTGTTAGAATAATTTTGACAGACATTAACGATTATGAAGAAATCAATCAAGAGCTAACAAGAAGATACAAAATTAATGTTAATGAAAAAGAAATGGTTACAAATAAATTTGAATTAAATCTTAAAAATGATTTAATGGATTTTTACTATGCAAGAGAAACTAAAGAATATATACAAGATAAAGTAGAAATAAAATATATAGATAAATTTAGAAAAGAATTTATTTTAATAGATAATGAATATACAATTATAGATGGTGTTTATGAAATTTCATTAGGTGCTTTCAATGAAATTGAAAATGATGACATTATTTTAATAACTGAAGAAAAAAATGAAATCAAATATAAAAAATTATTAGATATATTTAATTCATCTTGAAATTCTTTAGAAAAATCAAGAGATGCAAAGCAAAAATTAATAAATAAATTAGAATCTATATATCAAGATAAAACACCTTATGATTTATATCAATTTACAAATTCTCATCTATTACAAGATTCTATAAGTAATGATTATTATTATGAAAATAAAAATAATAGAATAAAGTTTGAAGAAACTAATATTTATCAAAAATTATATGAATTTCAAAAACATGGAGTTGAAGCAATTCTTGATAAAATCCAAAAATATAATGGTTGTATATTAGCAGATTCAGTAGGATTAGGAAAAACTTTTGAAGCTCTTGCAATAATTAAATATTTTGAATTAGAAGGAAAAAGGGTTTTAGTATTATCACCTAAAAAATTAATTGAAAATTGAAAAACTTTTAAAACAAATGTTAGATCTAATCATTTAATTAATGACAGATTTAATTATGATCTTTATTCTCATACCGATTTATCAAGAACTGATGGTTATTCAGAAGGTGTCAATCTTTCTAAAATAGCTTGAGAAAATTATGATTTGGTTGTTATAGATGAATCTCATAATTTTAGAAATGGAAGATTTAACAATAATAGCAAAGATTGAACAAGTAAAAGATACAAAAAATTAATGGATGATATTATTTTAAAAGGTAGAAAAAAATCTGTTTTATTATTAACAGCAACTCCTGTCAATAATAAAATGGATGATATTAACAATCAAATCAATATTATCACTGCAAATAATGATGAAGCTTTTCAAAATGAAAATATTAAATCTATAAAATATGCTTGTATACAAGCTGAAAAAAAGTCAAATCAATGGGCAGAATTACCTAGTAATGAAAGAACTGTAGAAAAATTCCAAAGTATGATTGGAAATGAATTTAGGAAATTAATAGATTTAACTACTATTGCAAGAAGTAGAAAACAAATTGTTGAAAATTATTATGAAGGTGATTTTCATTTTCCTAATAGGCTCAATCCTATTTCAGAAAGACCTAATATTGATACATTAAATCAAGTGTATGATATAAAAATGTTATTTGATAAGTTAAGTGAAATAAAATTTTCAATATACAAACCTTTTGATTATATATTTCCTGAATTTCAACAAAAATATGAAGAAGAATATGATTGACAAGAAGCAAATAGCAAATCAAAGCTAACCCAAAAAAATAGAGAAAATAATTTAGTAGCTTTAATGAGAATTAATCTATTAAAAAGATTTGAATCTTCTGTAGAATCATTTAGGCAAACCATTAAAAAAATAATTGATAAAACAAACGAATTATATAATAATATTAGCGCTCAATCAG
Source organism: Metamycoplasma sualvi (assembly GCF_045276925.1). Classification (GTDB taxonomy): domain Bacteria; phylum Bacillota_I; class Bacilli_A; order Mycoplasmatales; family Metamycoplasmataceae; genus UBA710. Next base: position 383,754 of record NZ_CP174167.1, on the reverse strand, counting down.
CTTCTTCTCTATCAATGAAAAATACTTTTGATGATATTGATAATGAAGAAGAAGATATTAATGAAGATATATTAGAATTTAAAAAACTTAAGATCAAAAAAGAACATATAGATCTAATTAAGTATAGAGATGACTTATCTTTAGATATTAATCAATTAACAGAAATTTACAATAAATATCTAATTATAGATATAGAAAGAGATGCAAAATTAAAAAGATTAGTAGAAATAATTAAAGATAAAATTCATAATCCTATAAATACAAAAAATAGGAAAATTATTATTTTTACTTCATTCATTTCAACAGCTGAATATATATACCAAAATATAAATCATTTATTTAGTAATTATGGTGTTTATTCAGCATTAGTTACTGGTCAAAAATTAATTTCAAATCATCCTGATTTAAAAGAAAAAAAATATAGTATTGATGATTTGCTTAGCTATTTTTCTCCTATTTCTAAACAAAGAGATCATGATAATAATTTAAATAAAAATATTAATATTGATATTCTTATAGCAACTGATTGTATATCTGAAGGACAAAATTTACAAGATTGTGATTATTTAATCAATTATGATATTCATTGAAATCCTGTTCGTTTAATTCAAAGGTTTGGAAGAATTGACCGAATTGGATCTCAAAATAATTCTATTCAAATGGTTAATTTTTGACCTAATATCAAACTTGAAGAGTATATACAATTAGAAATAAGAATTAATGAAAAAATGATGAAAGCAATGCAAACTACATCTTATGATGAAAATGTTTTAAAAGAAATTCAATATGAAGAATCATTAAAATTAAAACAATTAAAAAATTTAGAAAATAATTTCATTGATTTAGAAGATATGAAAGAAAATATCTCATTTTCTAATATGACTTTTAGTGAATATACTACTGATTTAAAAATATTTTTTAACAACCCAAAAAATGCTTTAAAAATATCAAATCAACCTGATGGAATATTTTCAATTGCCAAAAATAATTCCAACATGATTTCAGATGGAATAATATTTTTATTCAAGTCTTTTAATGGCAAAAATACCAATAATCAATTTGATCCTTATTATTTAATTTATATAGAAAATAATGGAAATGTAAAATACACTTATTCTAATACAGGACAAATTTTGAGTTTATATAAATCATTAACTAAAGATCAAAAAGAAATAAATAAAAAATTAATAGATGAATTTAATGTTGAAACAAATTTTGGTAAAGACATGAGTAAATATACAAACTTATTAAATCTTGCTATATCATCCTTAAATGACAAAAATTTGTCGAATGATTTTGAAGATTTGTTTGATGTAAACAAAATATCATCAAACAAAAATAATTATGAATATGAATTAATTTCTTTTTTAATAATTAAGAGTGATTAATATGAAGCGATTAAATGAATTGAATTTAAAACATAATAAATATAAATCTATAGATTTTAAAAATAAATTTAAAAATAAATTAGATATTAGTGAATTAAATAAAATATTTAAATCCATAGGAGAAAATATAAATGTATGAGAAATAAATTCTTTAATTACAAAATCTCCTAATGAAAATAAAAAAATTATAATTCTTAACTACATATTATTAAGTAATAAAATGAATCATTATAAAACTGTATCTAATTTTTTTCTAAAAATATTTAATAGAGAGCAACCAATAATTCTAATTTGTACTTATAAAAATAATTATTCAATATCATTTAATGCTTTTTCGCTAAAAAATCCTATTATTAAAGAAATATTAAAAAAATATAACTATATTGGTGAATTTTTTGATGAAAATAATTTCAATAAGATTTTACCCTGAAAAGAAATTAGTCTAAACTCTATTATTGATTTTTTTGATGAATCATGCCGTAGGATAATATATTATGAAAAAACAAAAAATTTGTCATTTTCTTATACGATTACATGAGAAGTTATTAAAATATTATTTTTAATAAGTAATAAAGAAAAAGAAATTATACAATTAAATAATAAATACAAAAAAATATATAATGAATCTGAAAAATATAATATTCACAAAAATATTAAATCAATAGAAGAAGAAATCCAAAAATTAAAGGATAAATTATCAAAATTTATTTCTTAATTTTTTTCATAATTCATCATTCTGCATATTTCATTTTTTGAAATTTTAAATATTAAAAAAGTTCTATATTTAATCAAATAATAATTTTAATATTAGAAATTCCAAAAAAAATAAAAAAGCCTGCTAATGCAGGGGCGGTTGCTGGGATGGCATAAGCTTTCACATCTAAAAAGATAACCGTTACAACCTTTACATATTAAATGCTATCAAATTTTTTTATTTCTTATCTAAATAATAATTAATAAAGTCTTTGATTTCTTTAGCATATTCTATTTCTTGTTCTTGAAATGGGATGTGGGCTGAATCATTCATTAATTCAATTCTAATGAAACCTTTTTCTTGTTGTTTTCTATTACCAAAAGCTCTAAATAAAGAAACTGGTGGAATTAATTTATCATATTTACCTGCTATAACTAATGTTGGTGTTGCTAAAGCCTTTTCATTTTGATGACATAATAACATATTTTTTACAGAAAACATTGATTGTTTTAATTGAACCATAAATGGTCGATTATCTGTTTGATATTGAAATTCTTCACTAATGACACTATGAATTTTTTCTTGATCATTATTATGCAATTTGTTAATGTCATGATACAAAATATTAATTAAATGATGTGCTTTCTTGAAGTTTTTAGGATTGAATTTAAAATAATTAATCCCTTTTCAAAAAGGTATTTTTGAATTCATTGGAGTAGATAAAATTAAACAAATAGTTTCTTTTTGAAAATAATTTGCTAATCTTAAAGCAATTCCTCCGCCCATTGAGTGACCTAAAATAACAAACTCTTTTAAATTTAAGCTTTTTATTAAATTAATACAATAATCAACCATATCTTCTACTTTAGGTTTTTTATTTTGTTTTCATTCTTGTATCCCTGCACCAGGTAATTGAAGAGCAATATAATCAAATTGATCAATTATATGTTTGATAAACACATCATGGTATTCACTTGTAGTTGCAAAGCCATGAATAAAAATAATAGTTGCTTTCTTTTTATTAGCACATTTATAATGATAATAGTTACCTAATTCATTTTTTATATTTTCATATTTCATAATTTATACAACATCAAATAATTTTTCACTTTTAATTTTATCCATAATTATATCAACTTGTTTTTCTGTTGGCAAACTAGAATCTAAAATAAGGTAATTAATGCCATAAATTTGACAAGTTTTAACTAAATAATCTACATAAACATTATGTAATGATCTAAAATATGGTTCATTAACTGAAAAATTATCAATTTCACTATCTCTTCCTCTTTTAAAGATTCTTTCTTTAAATTCATCTCATTTTAAATCAAGAATAATATAAAGTTTAGGTACTCCAATAGAATAAATCAATTCTTTTGTTTTATCATGTCACATTGCATCATAAAAACCAAACATTATAGGATCCGCTGTCATATTTTGATGAGCAAATAAACGATCTTCAAATATTGTCCGATCAAAAACAGATAATTTATGATTTAAAACACCTTGACGATAATTTTCAAATCTAGTACAAAAGAAATATACTTGAAAGGCAATTGCTGAAGTTTCATCTCCTTCATATAATCTTTTTAATAAAATGTTTTGTAATTCATCATTTTCATTTAATTCATAAATAACATCTGCATTTAAGTTATTTCCTAAAGCTCTTGTTAGAGTTGATTTACCTGCTCCAATCATTCCTCCTATAGCAATAGCGTTAGCAACTTTAATTTTTTGAAAATTAGCTGGATCTAAATTTTTTGACATAATATTTCTCTTTTCCAATTTCTTGTTGATATGTTAAATTTTTGTGTTTACGTTATTCATTTTAAACTAATATTTTTAAAAATATTAAATTAATAAAAAAATTCTTTTTTTATCTTTTTATTTGAAAAAATTATTATAAATTTTGATAAAATTAAATATATTTATAACTTGTTTTTATATCAAATTCAACCAAAATTGAAAACTTTATTATTTCATTAAAAATTAAAAAATCTTAATATAAATCAATATGTTTATTAATATCAAATAAGATTTTTTCTTTCTTTGTTTTTCATCTAAGCTCAGGAATTCTTAAAATTGAATAACCTTTACTTTCGATAAAATTTTGTCTAATTAAATCATGATATTTTTTCTCATTTGATGAATGATATCTATAACCATCTATTTCAATTCCTAAAATAAATCTTTCATTGCTCTTGTCAAACAATGCAACGTCTATTCTATAAGAACCAACAGGGAATTGAGCAATCAATTTAATTGGTTTACTAAATGTTTGATTTGATAATCACTTAATTACATCTTCTTCAAAACTAGATTCAGAAACATCAATAGCTGTAGATATATCATTTTTATTAATTGAATATGTTTTTTGATAATCTGTACTTGAATCGATAAAACTCAATCATTCTTTAAATAAATTTACACCATGATTTGTAGAAATTATGTCATTAGATGAAATGGATTTTATGACTATCATTTTATCTTTTGCTCTAGTAATTGCAACATTTAAAGCATTTTTACCATTAGGACGACAAACATATGTTTGAGCTAATTTTGTTTTGTTTGTATAAGCAACTGAAATGATCACTAAATCTGCTTCATCACCTTGAATATTTTCCAAACTTTTTAAAATTATTTTGTCTGTATTTAAAATTATTCTATACAATTCAGGATATTCTAAAGAAATAATTTCATCAAGACATTTTAATTGGTCACTATTTAAAGTTAATAAAATAATTTTGTTATATAAATTTAAGTTAGCATTCAAAATTTCTATCATTTTTCTTGCTTCTTTCTCATTACAGCTATCAATTCATTCTCCACCTACATCAATAACTTGAATTGAATTACTATTAGAATTATTATTCAATTTATCTAAACATTTCAAGTTAGATTCATAAAAATGTTTAGATGAAAATGTTGTTAAATTCGCAAAATTAGAACGATAATTTAATTCTAAATATTGTGATTTAATGCCTGAATTTATTGCATATTCTAATAATGAATCGATATTTTCATCTTCTAATTCTTCGTTAGGTGTTGCAACTCTATTGGTAAATCAATTTGACGGTTGCATTTGTTGATTATCTCCTGCTATTATGATTTTATCTCCCAATGCTATAAAAGGCAAGGCTTTTTCTAGAAATATTTGTGATGATTCATCAAAAATAATATAATCATAATGATCATTCATAAAATCTACATAAGATGCTAAATTTTCTGGTGTACCTACAGTAATATTAAAAAATTTCTTGAAAATATCTTTAAATAAAGAAATTAAAGAAGAAGGTTTTGTAAATTGTCTATTAATTCTACCAATCAATCTTTGATATAACTGTTGTTCTTCTTTAGATAATCTTTCTTTTTTATAATTAAAATTTTTAATTAATTGTTTTAAAACTTTATTTTTATCATTATTTTCAATAAATTCATTTACTTTTGGAACTTCTTTTTGATGATAATTGACAAAATTTATTTCTAATTTTGTTAAAGATTCTACATTTTCAATAGATTTTAATAATTCTAAATATAAAAATTCTTTTAAATTTAAATTATGCAAATAATTATATAAATTTAAATCATTAATAATTTTCATAAAATAATTTTTGTTTGTTTTGATATGAATAATTTGATTTAATTCAATATTATAATTTTTAATAAATTCTAAGCATGTTCTTATTTCTAGAATTACATCTAAAATTGACTTTATTTTTTCTAACATTAAAATATCAATATTTTTTTGTTTAATGAACAAATATATTGATAAACAATCATGATAATTAACAATAAATTCTTTATAACTTAATAACAATTGTAAAAAGGATTGTTCTATATTATATTTAGTTATAAAAAAAATTAAATTTTGATAGTACTCATATAAATCAAAAAATTCTTTGGGATAATCTCTATTAAATAAAAAACCTGATTTTTGAAAATTAAATTTTTTTGCAAACTGTTTTTTGTTTAATTTAGAATATGATTCAAAAAATATATTATCAATATTTATATTTAAATTAAATTTCTTAAATTCCAATAAAAGATTTACAAAAGAATCAATAAGATTAATGAAATTATCATCTTTATTTTGAGACATATTTTCTATTGAAGCTATTTTTTCATATATTTCTCATGAAATATTTTGAAATGATTTTTTATGTAAATGAATTTTTAATAAATCTTCTTCTGTAAGATTGTTCAATTCTTCTTTAGTTTCAAATGATTTTGCAACAATGATATTATCTATATTAAATAATTCAGAAATTTTTAAATTAAAATTTAAAATTTTATCAACACCAACTATTGGTACTATATTGGCATAAAACCATAAATAAAACTCTCATTCTTCATTTGTTATAGCATCTAAATGCTCTTTATTCATTGCATAAAAGTTAATAATTTTTTGATCAAAATTACTGAAAGTGTTTTTCAATTTTGAAAAAATTTCAATATCATTTACACTAACACTAGCATCTTTTGAATTTCAATATTCAATTAATTCTTTAGATATTAAAGAGTTAAATTCATTTGATGATTCAGAATTTAAAGCAATAAATTCTTCCACATATTTTCTTCAATTACTTAGATTTTTATAAAATCATTCTTTTTCTTTTTTTCCACTTGATGTATGTGAAGTATAATCTGATAATTGCAAAGTAAATCATTTTAAGTCTTGTAATCTATCAAGAACAACCTCTAATGCAACTCTTTTTTGAGAAATAAAAAGAGCTGTCTTATTGTTGTACAAAATATTGGCTATTATATTAGAAATTGTTTGAGATTTACCAGTTCCTGGAGGTCCAATAATAATTGTGCTTCTATCTAAAGAAGATATAATGGCTTTTTCTTGTGATAAATCAGTTTTACATATTCTTGCTATTTTTTCTTGATTTATAATTTTTTCAATTAAATTATTTTCATTTAATGATGATAAATTTTTTGCCAATAAGTTTTCATTTTCATTTATTTTTCCAATTTGAATAAGATTAATTAAAGCTTTTCTTAAATTGCTTCCTACAGGATTAGAAATAGATAAAACTATACCTGGAGATAATATTATTTCATTATTATCAATATCAGATGAATTTAATCTTTCAAATTTATCTATTAATACATATTTATCTTTTTTTATTATCTCTTTAAATAAAACATCAAGTTCTTTTGAACATTCATCAATGGATATTGATTCTTTTTCCTCGTTTATTTTAGCCATAGTTCAATTTAATTCTTCTTCTAAAATAAAAGAAATCTTTTCATTTATTAGCAATGTCTCATTTTTAGATTGAATATAGAAATCATTCTCTTTATTAATAATTTCTATTTCTTTACATATTAAAGGTGCATAAATAGGTTTAGATAAATTACCTTTTATAAAATATGTATTAACATATAATGGCCAAATATTTGTTTGTTCATAAATATCATTGGCTTTTTTAATAAATCTATTTCATTGCACATTAAAATTTTTAATTTGTTCATCTATTGCATATAAAATATCAGAATAAATATCATCTCATTCTTCATAATCATCAATATTTTTCTTCTCTTTATAGTTTTTTAAATATGAAACTCTATCAATGATCATTTTTTTGATGTTATTATCTTCTAGAAAAGTTATCATTTCATCTATATTATTTATTGCATCAATCTTTGCTATAAATTCTTTTTTAGAAATTCTTGGTATTTTTATACTAAAAGAAGATTGAGACAATATTTTATGTAAATCATCTCATTTAAGAATATTAAATAAATCAAAAGATGTTGATTTATTTATTTTCATAAATAATGAATTATCGCCCCTAGATTTGATTGCTAATAAATTTTTTAAAGATTTATCAAAACGTTTTCATATATCACTATTATTAGAATTAGTTTTTTCAATAATTTTTATATTTTCAAATTCCATAATTTATATTTCTATCCCAAAATTAAAATAACTAGACATTTTGACTTATTATAATTATAAAATAAAAAAAGATTAAATTATCAAATATCGAAAATTCCTACAATTCTAAATGATGCTATAAATTAATATTCAAAATTCTAATATTATTTTTAATTACAAATATTTGTCAATAAAAAGTTGCTATTCTTAAAGTTCTATAAATATTTTTGTTTACTTCTTTTCCTATAAAATAAATATGATTTTACAATAGAGATGAAACATATTCATCTGAAGATTTATCAACTAAAATCTTGCCATTTTTTTAAAAATAATAGTCTTTCACATAATTGTTTTTCGCCAAATGATTTTGCTAAATTTTTAATTTTTTCAAAATATCATCTATTTTAGTATCATCTATTTCTTTTAATCTTTTTTCATTAGTTTCAAATGCTTTATTTATTTTTTTTGTTGCTTCATCAACAATTTCATTTGATGTTTTTTGATCAAATTTAACTTTAAAATATTCATTATTTTCATTGATGTTGTAATTAATAATTGGATAAGCAACACCTGAAATTTTTGATATCTTAGCAAAATTATCATTAATAATATTATCAATATTAGTTGTATGATCAAAATTTAACATCATAATTTGATTGTTATTAGTATTAATAACAAAATTAGTTTTTTGATTTCTAATAATATCTCTAATAATATTTTTGCTACTTAAATTTTTAAAAAACTGTTGCCCTTTAGTTGCTCTTGAAGAATAAACAATAGCTGAAAAATTAATGTTTTTATAGTTATTATTACCAATAATTAAAGTTATCGAATCTTTATTATTCGCAACTCCAAAAGCTGTTACTCAATTATGTTCAACTTTAATTAAAGTATTCCCGCTAGCTCTTGCTGAAAGAATTGGTAATTCATTTTCGCTAAATTTAACAGTATGAGTTGTATTGGTTGTAATAATAATATCTTCAACACCATTTGATATTTTGGCAGCGATTAATTGATCATTAGCTTTTTTAAAACTTATTGCTTTCATTGTTTTAGAAATTCTTGAAGCTTCAAAATCTTTTAATAATACTCTTTTACCTATTCCTAATTTTGTTACTAAAATAACATAAGCTTTTACATCAAAAGAATTAATATCAATCACTGAAACAATTTTTTCATTATTACTTATTTCTACAAAATCACTAATAAATTGCCCTTCATCTTTTCATTTAGTTTCATTGATTTTATGAATTGGGATAATAGCATAATTTCCTAGCGAAGTAAATACTAATAATTTATTAATAGTATTAGAACGATCAAAATAAATAATTTGATCGTTTTCTTTAATAGCAAAAGTTGCTATTTCATTAGATTCAAAAGTTTTATTAGTAATTCTTTTTAAATACCCATCTTGAGATAATGAGACTCAACAAGATTCTTTTTTAATTAATTCTTCTTGTTTAATATTGATATTTAATTCTTCTTCATAAATTAATGTTTTTCTAGGTCTTGCATATTCTTTTTTAATTTGTTTAAACATTTCAATTAAATGTTGATCAAAAGCATTAGCATCTGATAATAATAATTTATAATAAGCAATTTTTTCTTCTAATTCTTTTTTCTCTTCATGATAAATAGAAACATCTGTCCGATTTAAACAATATAGTCTTAATTCAGCAATTGCTGTTGCTTGAACTAAAGTAAAATGTAAAATATTTTGCAAATTGGCAATAACTCCTTGTTTACCACCTGTAGATTCTCGAATTACTTTAATAACTTCATCAGGAATTTCGCTAACTCTAATTAATCCTATGATGATTTCTAATCTTTTTTCAAATTTAGCTAAATCAAATTGAATTGCTCTAGTTTTAACAATTCTAATATGATTTAAATAAGCATTAATCATTTTATCAATACCTAAAATTTTAGGTGCATAGTCAACAATTGTTACCATATTGTAGTTATAATAAATTTTCATATCTGTTTTTTGCATTAAAAAATTAACAATAGTTTGACTATTAGCATTTTCTTCTAGAATAATTGCAATAGAAATTCCATCTCGATCCGATTCATCTCTAACATCTTTAATTCCATTAATTTGACCATTAACTCTTAATTCATCAATATCACGAACTAATTTAGATTTAATAACTCCAAAAGGAATTTCCAAAATTCTAATTAATTCATTTTTGTTTTCTTTTTCAATGATATATTTACTACATAAATTAATTCTTCCTTGACCATTTTCAAAAGATGTTTCAATCCCTTTAGTTCCATAAATAATTCCACCAGTTGGAAAATCTGGACCTTTAATATATTTCATTAATGATTTTCAAGAAATTTCTGGATTTTTAATTTTAGCTACAACTGCATCTAATAATTCACCTAAATTATGAGGTGGTATTTCTGTCGCAAAACCTGAAGCAATTCCTTTAGCACCATTTAGAAGTAAATTAGGAATATATGAAGGTAAAACAGTTGGTTCTTTTTCAGTATCATCAAAATTAGGAGCAAAACTAACAGTATTTTTATCTAAATCCTGTAACATTAAAGAAGAAATTTTTGATAATTTTGCTTCAGTGTAACGCATAGCAGCAGCTGGATCATCATCAATTGATCCTTTATTTCCATGCATTTCAATTAAAGGTTCTCCCATTTTTCAATCTTGAGCCATTCTAACTAACGCTTCATAAATAGAACTATCACCATGTGGATGATACTTACCAATAACATCTCCTACTACCCGGGCTGATTTCTTGTATGATTTTTCATATTGCAATCCTAAATCATTCATGGAATATAAAATTCTTCTTTGTACCGGTTTTAAACCATCTCTTACATCAGGTAAAGCTCGTTGTTGAATAATATATTTTGAATATCGAGCAAAACGATCGGACATAATTGAGTCTAATGATTGATATTCTAATTTCTCATCATAAATAATCTTATCTTTACTCATTATTGATCACCAGTTTCTTTATTATTTACTATATCATGACCTTGATTAATTTGAAAATTATCTTCAAGTGAAAATTCTACATTTTTATTAATTCATTCTTTTCTCGGTTCAACAGCATCACCCATTAAAACTGAAACTCTTCTTTCTACAATTGCTTCATCTTGAATTGTTACTTTAATTAAAGTTCTTGATTTTGGATCCATTGTAGTTTCTCATAATTGATCTGAATTCATTTCTCCTAACCCTTTATATCTTTGAATCTCAAACCCTCTAATATTATTAGATTTTAAATAATTTTTTAAATCTAGTTCTGATCAAAAATAGAGATTTTCTTTTTTGTTTTTATTATTAAAACTTAGCTTAAATAATGGAGGTTGAGCAATATACAACATTCCTGCAGCTATTAAAGGTTTCATATATCTAAAGAAAAATGTTAAAAGTAAAATCTGAATATGAGCTCCATCTGTATCTGCATCTGTCATAATAATTACTTTATTGTACTTAGCATTTTCAATTTTAAAATCTGAACCAATTCCTGCATTAATACAATTAATAATTGTAGCAATCTCTTCATTTTTTAAAATATCAATTAATCTTGCTTTCTCAGTGTTTAATACTTTACCTCTTAAAGGTAAAATAGCTTGAAAACGACGATCACGACCCATTTTAGCAGAACCACCAGCCGAATCCCCTTCAACTAAATATAATTCTCTTTCAGAAGCTTTATTAGATAAAGCTGGTGTTAATTTACCTGATAAAATTTTTACTTCACTCATTTTATCTTTAGCTTTTCTAGATTCATTACGAGCTTTTCTGGCAGCTTCACGAGCTTCCCGAGATTGTTTTGATTTTAATAAAATTTTCTCTGAATTCTTTTTATTTTCATTTAATCAAAAATAAAGATTCTTTTGAATAGTTTCTTCCATAATTTTTTTAATTTCAGGAGTAGATAATTTATCTTTTGTTTGACCAACAAATTCTAAAATTGCTTCAGGGACTTTAACTGAAACAATAGCTACTAATCCTTCTCTAATATCAGATCCTTCAAAATTAGCATCTCTTGATTTTAAGAAACCCTTTTCTCTTGCATAATCATTAACGACTTTAGTAAGAGCTAACTTGAATGTACTTTCATGGGTTCCTCCATCACGTGTCTTAACATTATTTGCAAAAGAAACAATAGTTTCAGAATAGCTATCATTGTATTGCATTCCTATTTCTATTTCAATACCTGTTTCTTTATTTTTTTCATTTAAGTAAAAAATATCTGAAATAACAGTTTTATTTTGGTTAATAAATGAAACGAATGATTTGATTCCTTCTTTATAATGGAATTCTTCTTTTTGCTTTGATATTTCATCAATTACAGTTATTTTTAAATTTGATAGTAAAAATGAAGATTCCCTTAATCTTTCACAAATAACTTCATAAGAAAATTTAGCATTTTTAAAAATAGAGTAGTTAGGTCAAAATTGTACTTTTGTTCCTCTTTTATTAGTTGAACCTATTTCTTTTGTTCTTTGAACAATATAGTCGCCATTTTCAAATTTGGTTTCATATATTTTATTATCACGATAAACTGTTGCAATTAAATGAGTACTTAAAGCATTAACAACAGAAGAACCTACACCATGAAGTCCTCCAGCAGTTTTATAAGCATCATTATTGAATTTTCCTCCAGCATGTAATTCAGTAAAAACAGTTTCTACTCCTGATTTGCCACTAGCATGCAAATCTACAGGAATACCTCTTCCATTATCTTCTACAATTACAGAGCCATCTTGTTTTAAAGTCACATGAATGTTGTTAGCAAATCCTGCTAAAACTTCATCTACTGAATTATCAAAAATTTCTCAAATTAAATGATGTAACCCATTAACATCGGTTGATCCAATATACATTCCCGGTCTTTTTCTTACAGCTTCTAAACCTTTTAAAGTAACAATATTTTTAGCACTATAATTTGAATTTGTCATAATAATTTAATTTAATTATATTATTAAATATAAATTATTACTTAATTAATATCTATTAAAATTATTACAAGAAAATTAGGAATAAATTTCTATTTCAACTTTGATAAAATTTAAATCATGTATATTATCAACAAAAAGAAAATGAATGAATTGTCAAATTTATCTAATGATCCTAAAATTGAATTAGTAGAAGAAACAAAGAAATCTTATAAAATTAAAATTACTGGAGATAAAGATAAAGTGAAAAAATCATCTTTTGAAAATAAAGTATTAGAGTTTATGTCAGATATGACAGAATTTGTTAAAGAACAAAAAGAGTTTAACGAAGAACAAAAGGAATTTAATAATTCAGTAGTTGATTTTATAGAAGAACAAAAGGAATTTAATAAAGAACAAAAGGAGTTTAATCAAAAAGTCGATCAAAGACTAAGTGTTCTTGAATCTTTTCATAAAGATGATTTTAAAAAAATTACAAATCATAAAAAATAATTTATTAAAATTCTTACAATAAAATTAGAATATAAAGTTACCAAAATGAATACCGATAAATAAAAAACCAGGGATTTCTCCCTGACTATCTTTGAAAAATATAAAAAAACAAAAAAAGGACACTTAAATTATATGAAACTTCAATTTATATTAGAAAAAGAATTAGAAAAAATTAATTTAATTTTTGCATTAATGAATCAAATATCTGATTCTTCTCAAGAAAACTTTATTCCAAAAATGATGAAAAGATATGAATTCATATCTAACTTAACAAATTATTCTGTTGAAACAATAAGAAAAGATGTTTTTTAAAACTAAAACTTATTTTTATCATAGAATAAAAAATTATTCTTATAAACTATATTATTATGATTCAAATATTTATCTTAATAGATTAAATAATAAGAGAAAAAAATTAACCATAACAAAAGAAGAAAAACGCCTACCGAATATTTTAACTTTGATAAATATTGTAAAATTATGAAATACAAGGAATTATTGGTATTGAAATTGGTAACTTTATATAAAATATATTAGCTATTTTGATTATGAATAATATTAAAATAATATTAGATTAAAATAATAATTAATATCAAATGTACAAGGAGAGTTAATATGTGTACCGCAATAAAATATAAAAATAATTTTTATGGTAGAAATTTGGATCTTGAATATGAATTACCATGAACAAAAGTTATAATCATGCCAAAAAATTATTTATTAAAATTTAAATCTAATAATGAAAATATTGATATTAAATATTCCCTTATAGGAATGGGAATGATTGCAAATGAATATCCATTATTTTATGATGCTATGAATGAAAAAGGATTGTTTATGGCTGGTTTATATTTTAATGGTTATGCAAAATATTTTGAAAAACAGAATGACAAAAACAATGTAACACCTTTTGAATTTATTCCTTACATATTAGGTTCATGTTCATCAGTTGATGAAGTGAAAAAAATTTTACAAAACGTTAATATTGTTGATATTCCATTTAGCAAAGAAATACCCCTAACCCCATTGCATTGAATAATTTGTGATGATAAACAATGTATTGTAGTGGAATCTACAAGTGATGGATTACAAATTTATGACAATCCTTACAAAACATTAACTAATAACCCTAGATTTAATTTTCATTTAGAAAATATGAATAATTATGTTAATATATCACCTGATTCTAGAACAAATCTATTTGATTCTAATATTAAAATTATTTCTAATGGAGCTGGAACAATAGGTTTACCAGGATCTCTTACATCACAAGATCGTTTTGTAAGAGCGGCTTTTACTAATTCAGTTTCTACATCAAATAATAATGAAGAAGATATTAGTCAATTTTTTCATATTTTAGATTCTGTTGCTCAAACAAGAGGTACAGTGCATGCTCATGAAAATAAGAATGAATTAACTGTTTATTCTGATTGTTATGATTTTAATAATAAAACTCTTTATTATAAAACTTATTCAAATAATAGATTGACAGCAATATCACTAAATAATAGTTATGACAAAAATAAATTAACATCATATGATCTTGAATTAAAACAAGATATTAAATGAGTTAAATAAACGAAAGCTATATTTATATAAATATCTGTGCAATATATCAATATATATTCTTAAAAAAATAGCCACTTCAAATAAGGAAGAGAGAGAGAGAGAGAGAGAGCTTTATTTAGCTCTTTTAAAATTTGATCAATATGTAGTAAAGTAAAACAATTTAATAAAAAATTGTCATTAATTCAAAAAGATATTATCATTTTTGATCAAGGAATTGGAGATATTTATCAATTAGATTATTATTCAACTATTTCATCATCTAAAGTTTAAAACAATACAAAGAATATAGTAATCAATAAATATATCAAGAAATAAAGAATTTAGAAAAATATAAAATTATAAAGAAAATAAATAAAAGAAATGCTAGTTACTTTATTGAATATGATTTAATAAAATAAATATAGTTAGTTTATTAAAAATCCTTATTGTTAAAATCTAACAATATAAATTATCACATCAAAAAAAATAGCAACTATCAATAAGTTGCTTTCATATTAATATATTAGTTACCTATACATTTTCAATTTTTGTTGTACTTTTGAAGTGAAGGTCTACAGATATAGTTCAAGATCCTTTTGCCGAAACAGTATATTTTGTATCTTCATTATTAACTGAATAATATAGAGCTGCTACTTTTTTTGGTTCAACATCTGTTGTAATTGTAAATGTAAGGTTTTTAACATTGTAGTAATGGTGACTTCCATCTGTATGATATGCCACACTGCCAGGTTCTATTGATGTTAAATTTTTATTTCATTCAACATAAGTCACTGTTCCATTAACTTGTCTTCTTGTTACTTGTTTAATAAATTCAGAAACAATATAATTGCTTTGTAAGATATGTGCTATCATTCCATTTCTATCATTAACATCAATATATGTAATAGTAGGTTGTTGATTATCATTATCTCCACCACCAGGAGTTGAATTATCTCCACCACCAGGAGTTGAATTATCTCCACCACCAGGTTTATTATCTCCAGCTGGAGGCAATTGATCTACAGAATTATTGTTATTGTTTCCACATGAAACAATTGACATTGGAACCACTGCTAAAGCAGCAATACTTGCTACTAATTAATAATTTTAGCAGCAATACTTGCTACTAATTCTTTTTTGTAATGACAATTGCAACACTATATCTATTATAAAAAAGAAATGTTTAAAAAAGAAAAATTGAAATTATTAATTTCAAATTTGATCTATTAATTTTAAAATTAATTATTTATTTTATTAAAGACATCATAACTTGATTTCCAATTAAATATTTCTCTAGGCATTTTATTAATTTTATTTTGGGTATCTAAAATATCATTATTAGATAATAAAGAAAAATCTGTTCCTTTTTTTCAAAATCTTCTAATGATTCCATTTACATGTTCATTTGATCCTCTTTGATAAGAAGCAAAAGGTTCACAAAAATAAACAATACATTTTAATCATTTGGCTAATAAACCAATCTTAGAAAATTCAATTCCATTATCAATGGTTATAGATTTAACACATAACTTATTTCTTTTTATCAATTGATAAACTTTTGAATTTAATTTCATAGGGTTTTTAGATTGAATTTTTTCAATAAAAACCATTCTTGTTTGTCTTTCTTGAAAAGTTATTAGATTTTCAAACCCATGCTCTCTTTTTCCAATAATTAAATCCATCTCTCAATGACCAAATTCTTGTCTATTATCAATGTATTTAGGCCTTGCTCATATAGGGATTATAAGAGAATTAGTGAATTTAGAAAATATTCCTTTCTTTCTTTTTCTGCCCTTAAGATAATATTGTCTTAACAAATCTTTTCTTTTAATTTCTCATCGATTTGATTTAATTCAATTATATATTTGTCTTCATGTAATTTTAGTTGTATTATTTTGTAATTTATAATAAGTTGTCTTAATTCCTGAATATCTTTTATCAAATTTTTGGATAAACTGATCAGTGAATTTTTCATATTTTAATAAATACATTGAATGATTATGTCATCTTCTTCTAATAGTTTTTTCTTGTGCTACATTGTGATCATAAAAACCATCAAAGGTATTTCTTTTCAATTCACGAGATATTGTGGATTTAGAGCGTTTTAGTGTTTTGGCAATTTCAGAAATTGATTTTTGTTCTTGATTAAATAAAATATCTATTAAATATCTCTCATTATGAGATAATTTATTTTGGTTATTTAACATCTTTTCTTTTCCTTTCCTTAAATGAATGAATAGTACAGAGGGGAGGGGTTGGAAAAGATTTTTTTATAAAAAAAATCACAATCCAACCTCTAATAATTTTATAAATTAATTAGTGTTGCGATTGTGATTACAATTTGGGATTTTAGCAGCAATACTTGCTACTAATTAATAATTGTTTTAATTTCATATTTACCCTCCTTTTGTTAAAATGTAACAATATACATTATAACACCAAAATTAATTATATAAAGTTACCAAATTAAATACCGATAAATAAAAAACCAGAGATTTCTCCCTGGTTGTCCTTGTAAAATAAATAAAGACAAAAAGGACACTTAAATTATATGGTGCTTCAATTTATATCTGAAAAAGAATTAGAAAAAATTAATTTTATCTTTACATTATGAACAAATTATCAGATTCTTTATAGAATAAAAAATTATTCTTACAAGATCTATTATTATGATGTAAATATTTATCTTTTGCGACTAAATAACAAAAGAAAAAAATTAAAGAAAATTAGGTATAAAATTACCAATTTCAATACCGATAATTCCTTGTATTTCATAATTTTACAATATTTATCAAAGTTGAAATATTCGGTGGGTGTCTTTCTTTTCTAATAATTTAAAGTATTTTTGTAGCTCTTCTTGAGTAACGGTGGTTCCCAATTTGTATTTACTAGTATTTTGTAAATAAGTTTCTGCATTAATTACAAGTGCAATTAGATCACAATCATCTTGGGTTAAATTTTTGAAAGATTTGCCTTTTGGAATAAATTTTCTTATTTGCTTATGTTTTTGTTCAATTGAACCTTTTTGTCAAGAAGAATATGGATTAGTGGAAAATCATGGAATATTTAATTTAACTAGGTCATAATTTTCAGTTCCATTGTCTGATGTAATCGATTTGATTTCTTGATTCATATTTTCGATGTTATTTTCTACTGCTTTTAAAAATTCATCACTTTGTTTATTTTCATAAATAGTTATGGATAATCTTCTAGATTTTCGATCAATCATTGTAGAAAGATATTTATTATCAGTTTTAGTTCCTTCTACAGTATCTACTTCAACATCACCATATCTAATTCTTTTATTGATAATTTCATCTCTTTGATCAATGGGTATTGCAATTACTCTTTTGCCTATTTTATGGGGTTTTTTATAGTATTTACCATGCTTTAGGTATGGAAATATTCTTAATGTTACTCCACTTATTTTATTTTGCCTAATTAAGTGATATAAATGCTTTGGAGAATAATATAATCCTAATTTCTCTTTGATTATCTTGGATAAGGTTTTGGCAGAAGTTTTATTGCCGGTTGCTTTAGCTACTGTTCTTATCAATTTAGCAACTTCTAAGTGTTTAGATAAGCAATTTTGTTGTTTTATTATTTCTAATTTTTTTCTCTTATTATTTAATCTATTAAGATAAATATTTGAATCATAATAATATAGTTTATAAGAATAATTTTTTATTTTTTTATAACAATAAGTTTTAGTTTTAAAAAGCATTTTTCTAATTGTTTCAACAGAATAATTTGTTGCTTTTGAGATGAATTCATATCTTTTCATCATTTTTGGAATAAAGTTTTCTTGAGAAGAATCAGATATTTGATTCATTAATGCAAAAATTAAATTAATTTTTTCTAATTCTTTTTCAAATATAAATTGAAGTTTCATATAATTTAGTTGTCCTTTTCGGTTTTTTATATTTTACAAGGACAGCCAGGGAGAAATCTCTGGTTTTTTATTTATCGGTATTCATTTTGGTAACTTTATAAAAGAAAATTAGGATTAAATTTCAACTTCAACTTTGATAAAATTTAAATCATGTCCATTATCAACAAGAGAAAAATGAATGAATTGTTAAATTTATCTAATGATCCTAAAATTGAATTAGTAGAAGAAACAAAGAAATCTTATAAAATTAAAATTACTGGAGATAAAGATAAAGTGAAAAAAGCATCTTTTGAAAATAAAGTATTAGAGTTTATGTCAGATATGAAAGAATTTGTTAAAGAACAAAAGGAATTTAATAATTCAGTAGTTGATTTTATAGAAGAACAAAAGGAATTTAATAAAGAACAAAAGGAGTTTAATCAAAAAGTCGATCAAAGACTAAGTGTTCTTGAATCTTTTCATAAAGATGATTTTAGAAGAAATACAAATCATAAAAAATAATTTATTAAAATATTACAAGAAAATTAGGAATAAATTTCTATTTCAACTTTGATAAAATTTAAATCATGTCAATTATCAACAAGAAGAGAATGAATGAATTGTTAAATTTATCTAATGATCCTAAAATTGAATTAGTAGAAGAAACAAAGAAATCTTATAAAATTAAAATTACTGGAGATAAAGATAAAGTGAAAAAATCATCTTTTGAAAATAAAGTATTAGAGTTCATGTCAGATGTGACTGAATTTATGAAAGATATGAATGAATTTGTTAAAGAACAAAAGGAATTTAATAATTCAGTAGTTGATTTTATAGAAGAACAAAAGGAATTTAATCAAAAAGTTGATCAAAGACTAAGTGTTCTTGAATCTTTTCATAAAGATGATTTTAGAAAAAATGCAAATCATAAAAAATAATTTATTTGTAAAGACCTAAAGTAATATTTTTTTGATTATACATAATTTGATAGTAAATAAAAAAAGCTCCTAGTTGGGCTTTTTTTATGTTTTCTTTTTGATATAAATTTATTATTATCTTCTTATTCTTTCAGAAATAAATGGGATTAAAGCCATAATACGAGCTCTTTTAATAGCTGTGCTTAATCCTCTTTGATGTCTTGCACATGTACCTGTTACTCTTGAAGATAAAATTTTTCCATGAATATTAATAAATTTAGAAATAACTTCAACATTTTTATAATCAATATATTCCATTTTATCTAAACAAAACATACAAGGTCTTCTTTTAGAATTTTTTCTCTTTTTATTATTTAATGTTTTTTTTACTATTAATGACATAACTTAGTTCTCCTTAAATTAATTAAAAATCCAATTCTCAAGGATTATTATCATCTTCTGTTAATTCATTTTTTTGATCTTCTTCATAGAAAGTAGGTTGATTTAAATTATTAATTGATGATTCATTTCCAGTGTGAGCGATAGTTGAATTTTTACGACTATTTCTAGCTTGAGTAATAGATCTTGGTTCTAAAGATTTAATTTGTTCAACAACAATTGATAATGAAGAAACAATATCCCCCGATTTAGTAGTATATTGAGAAGATTGGATGGTTCCTACAATATTTACTAAATCTCCCTTGCCAAAAAAGCGACTCATATATGTTGCATTATTACCAAAAGCAACTACCGGAATAAAATCAGTTATTTCTTCGCTATTTCGACCTTGATTGTCTCTTGTAATTGCTAAATTAGTTCTTACATAATTGATATTGCTTTTTGATTCTTGCATCACAATATCTTGAGACAAACGACCAATCAATATTACTTTATTTAAATTCATTATTTTTTATCTTTTTTTACCTTTTCTGTTTTTGTTTGTTCAGAATTAAAGCTTTTTCTTTTAGGAATTTTATTTTCAGAATTTGAATTATTTTCTTGATTCATTCTTTCTGGATTATGTTTTCTGAATTTTTTAGGTTTTCTTTGCAACCCTTTTTCAGTATCTAAATTTATACTCATGATTCTTCAAATACTTTTTGTGATATTTGATTTTCTTGTAAATTCGTTAATTTCATCACCTGTTGCACTAACATTAACAACAAAGTAATTAGCAGTTTTTGATTTATTGATCTCATATGCTAAATCTGTACGCTCCATTTTTTCAATTTGAGCTTCTTTTGATTTAAAAGTTGACTTAACAATTTCAGATATTACTTTTTCATCTGAAGTAGGATCAAGAATCAACATAATTTCATATTTTGACATGTTGACCTCCTTATGGTCTTTACAAATGGATATTTATAAAATAAATATCAAGGAGTAAATCCTCAATGATTATTATAACAAAATATTTTATTCTCACAAGTTTATTCTTTATTTTGATTTTGATCTAAAATGAAAAGACCAATAATTTCTAGATTATCAATAAATCATCATTTATTTGTAGAAAAATAGTGACTATCTCCACCCGAACAAATAATAGGGCAATCTGTGTTTAATTCTTTTTGTAATTTTTTGACAATGTTTTCAACATTATTAATTAATCCTATTGATATTGCTTCATTAGAGTTAAATCCTAATAATTGTTCTACATGACTTAATTCAATATTTTGAATATTTGTATTTCGAGCAATATTTTTCATTGATTGACTAATACCATCTAAAATAATGCAACCTGAAAATTTGCTATTTTTAATATGGTAAATGGCACATACTGTTCCTGCCGAAACTACAATTGCTTCTTCTACAAAACTATTTACATAATTAGTTTGAGCTAATAAATCTGCTCCTAATTGATATGGATTATATAAATTAGATAAATCAATATGAGGAAAATCTTGATATGAAATGAAATGAATTTCTTTACCTATAGAAGAAAAGTATTGCTCTATACTATCATTGATTGAAGGGACAACTGAACTTATATATATCTTATTAATTTCTATTAATTCATCTGTTAAAGATTTTATATATTGATCTAATACTTCTGAATAATCAGAATTTTTCAATTGTTCTGTACTAATTTTATGAGTTTTTAACTCATTAATATTATTTGTTAATGAAAATCCAAAAAGTGTATTTGTATTACCAATATTAATATATAAATTCGTTAACATTACAAATTTATATTATAGTATAAACTGCTTATAATTATTTTTTTATAATGTTGAATATTTAAATTTAACTTTGACGCATTTTCCTTTTTTCAATAATTTTAAAATTAATAAATGGAAATGAAAAGAAAATAGCAAAGAAAACTATATATAAAATTAAAACATTTAAATTATTAATAGGAATACCTTGAGTCACAGATAATCCTCATCCATCATATGAAGCATTTCATGATTTAATAGCAGCTTCAAGCACAAAGTAAATATTTAAACCAATCGCTAATAAAACCCAAATCAAAGCAACCCAAACTGCAATTGCGTATCAATGACGATATTTATTATTTTTATTGGATTTTAAATAAATATTTTTTCAATATAAAAATATTAAATAAGCATATATTGGAAAAATTGCCACTACTACTAAATTAGAAAATCCATCAATTAATCCATCATGATTAATAATAATTGAAGGAATTAAAATAATTAAAGATCAAAAAGAAACTACTAATACAAATGAGATTAAAGCACTTTTGCTATTATTAAATTTTGATTTTATTTTGTTAATGAAAAAGATATTTTCACGAATCACTAGATTATTATATTCATGTAAAGCTGAACCACAAATAGAATTAGTTGTCCCAAAAGCTGAAATAAAAATAGTAATAGTAATAAAAATAGTTATTCCCAATTTAACATTTTGAGGTAAAGAATCTAAAAGAACATTTAAGATAGTAGTTTTATCAGAATTGTAATGAAAAATAGAAGCTATACAAATTAAAGAATAAATAACAGTAACAAAAACTAATGCAAAAATAATAACTCTAGATACAGCTTTTTCTCCACCTTTAATATTATTAGATCAAGAACCAATCCCAATAAAAGAATCAAATGAAAATAAAACCCCTGGAATTGATAGCATTATTCCTTGAATTGCTTTATCAGGACTAATAGTAATTTGAAAACCATTAGTACCTCCAGAATTATGTTGATTAAAAAAAGATATTCCAATGATGATAACCATAATTAAAGGAATTATTTTTAAAATTGAAGTAACAAAAGAAATATGACTACTAAATTTAATAGAAAAATAATTGTTTAAAACAAAAAAAGCTAAGAAACAAATAGTAATTATTGCATATATTCCTAAATGGATTTCTACATTAATAACCGGTTTAAAAATTTCTATAAAAAATTCTGTAGTAAAAAATGATAGTGAAATCAATAAAATTGGATGATAAAATAATCCATAATTTATAGAAGATATTTTCTTAAATCAAGTATTTTTAACATCTGTTGTTTCATGAATTCATAAATTCAAACCTGTAATTCCATTTTTTGATTTAATAGCAGAAATTTTTCCAAAATGAAATGCTAATAAAATTGATAATAATCCTGTAATAATTCATGAAAATAATCATGCTATTCCATTTCCTTCAACATTTGCACCAACTGCAGCATTTTTTAAGAAAATCCCTATTCCTACTATTGATGTAAAACAAATAGAAAAAGCAGAAATAAATCCTATTTTTTTCTTTTCTTTATGATTATTCATTTTGATCTTCCTTTCTTTGTTTATTTTTTAAAATAAGGTATTAAATATAAAGTTAATATAGTAATTAGAAATCCAAAACTTCCTATAATAACATCCATATCAGCAAAGTTAAATGTTCCTTTATCTAATCATGGTGTAAAAATAATATCTCTTACATAGGAAAAAGCTAGTCGGTCAACAGTATTACCTAATGATCCTGAAAAAATAAATGCAATAAAAATTGATAATAAGATGTTTTTTCAAAAAATTAAAGAAATTAAACAGACAATTAAAATAAAAATATTGATAGTAGAAACTAAAACAATATCAATTTTTGCATCACCAAAGACTGTTAAACCCGGGTTTGGATAGCTTCTTATACCAAATAATCAATTTTGATAAGTAATTTGATTTGAATTACCTTCATCAAATAAATATTGTTTAGTTAATAAATCAATTAATAATAAAACAAAAATTAAAGATAAAAAAACAACATAATTTATAATGATAGTTTTTTTATTATCTATTATATAAGATAAAAAATTTCTTAAAAGATGCTTGAATTTTCTCACAAGATATTAATCTTCCTTAATTATTTGTAAATTGTTATATGGGAATTCTACAGGTACTTTTCTTCCAAAAGTTATAATTTCAACTACAGCTGATAAATTATCAAAATTAGTTTCAATAATTACTCCTCTTTCATCTTTGAATGTTCCTTCTTTAATTTTTACAACAACTCCTTCTTGATATGGATTTTTGTATTCAATTGAATTAAATTCATTAATTTTTTCTTGTTGTCTTTTAACCATTTTTTCAAATTCTTTATTTGAAATTGGAGTTGGTTTAGATCCTCCACCACTAGAACCTATTAATCCTGTAATATATTCTGTATTTCTAACTAAAAATCATGCTTCATCTGTCATTTCCATTTTAATGAAAATATAACCTTTGTATAAGTTTTCTTCTTTAATTTTATAATCTTTTCCTTGAGCTTTTTTGATAGTTTCTTTAGAACTAATTGTAGGAATTCAAAAAACTTTTATTTCTTCAAATAAATCTTGCATATTAGCAGTTTCAATTTTATTTTTTAAACTTTCAATAATCTTTTTTTCTTTTCCAGTGATAATTGAAATCATGTATCATTCTTTTTTCATATTTTAATTAGCTCCTATCATAGTTCATATTTGATTTGTGCATCAAGATACTGCAGCAAAGATAATTACTAAAAATATTATAAACACAAATACTAAAAAAAAATATAATCAATTTTTTTTAGATGTTGGTCATGTAATTCTCTTTAATTCTTTAACAAAATTTCTTATTGGGTATGCTTTAGTTTTGTCTGGTTCATGAATTATGCTTTCTTTTTTTTCTTGATCAAGAATTTGTTCTTTATCATTATTTTTTGTTTCTTCTTTTTTTACTATGTTTTCTTGATACTCTTTATTTTCTTCCATTATTTTTCTTCCTTATGTATTTGATGAGAACCACAATTTTTACAAAATTTGTTTTTTACTAAACGCTCTATTGATGACTTGTTTTCATAATAATTTTTTTTATGACAAACTTCACAAGCTAAAGCAACTTTCTTTTTCATAAACTTTTATAGATAAAATTATAATAAAAAATATTATTTTTTTCTTTGATATAGTTTTAGATTTTCATTATGATTATATTTACGACCTTCTTTAGCTTCTAATTGATGATTATTTTTTACAGCATCACAAGTATATTGATGATTGATTTTTAAAATATAATCTCCAACACCATAAGCATCAACAGGAGCTTTAGAAGCTTCAAAATGTGCTATTTTCTCAGGATCAAACCCTGAAGAAACAATAATTTTGACATGTTTTCCACCATTTTCATCTAAAGCTTTTCTTAGTCTTTTAATTTGTTCAACACAAACACCTTTATATTGGTCACGATTTTTTTCATTATCAAACATATGATCAATCATATTTTTTGATGTATCTACCCTTACTCCATGCAATTGTTGCCCAAATGCTTCTAAGACAATTAAAGAATCTTTAATTACATCATTAGAATAATCTACTAGAGCAATCAATTCTTTTTCTTGTGGAAATAATTCTTTGTAACAAAGCATTGCTGCTAACAAATCCCCTTTAAAATGTTGAATTAAAACATGAGGAATAGAACCAAAAATAACATCAGGATTATTTCGAGAACCCGCCATTGTAGAATGTCCTACAAGTCCACCCACTTCAACAGCATGTCCATCAATTTCTTGATTAATATAATGATCTCCTCGATCACCCATATAAATAACTTGCTTTCCATTTGCAGCTTTTTTGCAATGATAACTATTTGTTGCAATTGAAGTAGAACGAGCTAAAATGCCATCTATTACTCCTTCAAAAATGCCAAATTCTTGATATTTTCCTTCTAGTTCTAAAACAACATCCAAATTATTAATTAATGTTCCTTCAGGTAAGTATTTAATTGTGTATTTTGTAGTATCAGTATTTTCTTCTAAAAATCTCAAAGCTTCATCAATACCTGCTAAAATAACATCATTTTTCCTCTGAAAAAATTGCATAGTTACAATAACATCTGGTTTAAATTTTTTAATAATTTCTTCTGCAATAAAAAAATAATTTGCAACATATTTACGATTTTTATTTGTTTTTGAAATAGCCATATTCTTCCTTAATTTTTGAAGCTAAATTTTTTTGGTCTTTTTATTAGTTCAAATCCGTTAATTTTAGTTTTATCATTTTTAGTTCATAACTTTTCATAATATTTTAATATTTCTAAACAAATAAAAGTTAAAATTCCAAATCCAGTTCCTACTAGGTAAACACTTACATCAAAATAGTCATTTCTTGAAATATTACCTTTTAAATTATTAACAGCTGCTTCTATTAAATCAAGCGGTAAATCTCCTGTGTTTTGTAATTGATAATTAGGATCTTCAACACAAATTCAAGTTAATTGAGGAATTGATACTACAAGAATAATTAAGAAAATTGAAATTAAAGAACTTAAGTAAATTCATTTGCATTCACTAAATTTTTGTTTTCAAATTACATTTGATGAACACATAACAATTGATTTTAAGACTCCACCTATTGATAATGTTAAGAATGTTGTAATAATCCCATAATTAAATCTTAATAAAGGAGCGCCTGTAGAAATTGCTATTTGCACACCCAAAATAAATGAAATAATTGTAAATACACCATGCAAGATACCATATAACATGATTTGACCAATTAATCCTCTTGCAAATATAGATTCATATTTTGATATTGGTCTTTGATTCATTAAATTAGTTGTTGTGAGTTGTGCTCCCAAGGCTACACCTGGAAACGTCTCAATAATCATGTGATGAATTAAAATTAGAATAGTAGTAATGGTTGATTGAAATTTAATATTTTGATTTAATTCATCTGCATATTGCAATCTATATTGTTCTGGAATTCCTTGTAATTGCTCAGGAGTAATTTTTCCTCATCCTCCAAGATCAAAAATAAAGTAGAAAATAATCATTCCAAAAACAATTGAAAAAATACCTGTGATATTTGAAGAAAGTAAAAATTTTGTAATTCTTCTAATATTTTCATAAATATTTCTACCCAATTTAACAGCTTCTACAATTGTTGAAAAATTATCATCCATTAAAATCATATCTGCTGCTTGTTTTGATACATCAGTTCCTGTTATTCCCATAGCACAACCTATATCAGCCGCTTTTAATGCTGGAGCATCATTAACTCCATCTCCAGTCATTGCAACAACTTGGTCTTTTGCTTGTCATGCTTTAACAATTCTAATTTTGTTTTCCGGACTAACGCGAGCATAAACTGAATATTTTTCAATATTGTTAATGAATACTTCATCTGACATCGCATCCAATTCTGTTCCTGTGATTGCTAAATCACTTTCGCTATTGATAATCCCTAATTCTCTTGCAATTGCTTGAGCAGTATTTAAATGATCACCTGTAATCATAATTGGTTTAATTCCTGCTGAAATACATTCTTTAATCGAAATTTTCACTTCTTCACGTGGAGGGTCAATCATACCAATTAAACCAATAAAATTTAAATCAAATTCATAATCTTCAGGATTAATATCTTCAAGAACTTCATTAGTAGTTATTTCTTTTTGCGCAATTGCTAAAACACGAATTGCTTCATTAGATCATTTATTATAGATTCCTTCAGCTTTTTTGACATCAAAAGCTTTGCATTTTTTAAAAAGTACATCAGGGGCACCTTTTACAATTAATATTTTTTTATTATTGATTAAATGAATAGAAGACATCAACTTCCTTTCAGAATCGAAAGGAATTTCACCAATTCTTTTAAATTCATTTTTTAAATTTAAAATTGAAATTTTATTATCAAAGGCTAATTGTAAAATTGCAATTTCAGTAGGATCTCCAATTGCTAATTTACGTTTACTTTTATCTGGATTTTCATCAATAACAGCATCTGTACATAAAGCCGCTTTAATCAACATTTCTTTTTTATTTTCATTAATTTGAATGCTATCATCTTGGTCTTTTTCAGTTCATAATTTAGTTACAGTCATTTTATTCATTGTTAAAGTTCCTGTTTTATCAGAACAAATAACTGAAGTAGAACCTAATGTTTCTACTGATGGTAGTTTTTTAATTAATGCATGTTTTTTAGTCATTTCTTTAACACCAATTGACAAAATAATTGTCACTATAGCTGTTAATCCTTCTGGAATTGCTATAGCTGCTAAAGAAATTGCTAATAATAAAGAAGATTGAATTGCTGCTACTATATTTGGGTTATTAATTATATTTTCGATAACAAATAAAGAGAATAAGAAAGTAATTAAAGTTAAAACAATTCCAAAAATTCCTAATCATTTTCCTAATTTTTGCAATTTTAACTGTAATGGAGATAACATTTGTTGGCTATCATTTAATAAATTAGCTATTTTGCCAATTTCAGTTTTATTACCAATAGCATAAACAATTCCATAACCTTTTCCATTTAAAACATTAGTTCCAGAAAAAATTTTATTTTTTTGATCTCCAATAGCATCAGTTGGTTGTGATTTAAAATCAGCATCTTTTAAAACTGCTTCAGATTCACCAGTTAAAATAGATTCAGATATTTTTAGATGAGAATCAAAAAATAAAATAGCATCAGCACTTACTGTATCTCCGGCTTCTACTATAATAATATCCCCTATAACCACTTCTTTTGATGGAATTTGAATGATTTTACCTTCTCTTAATACTTTAGTAGTAGGTGAAGACATTTTCTCTAATTCTTCAATTGCATTAGTACTTTTTCGTTCTTGAATAGTACCAAACAAACCATTAACAATATCAATTGATAACAATACTCCTGCTTCAACATAAGCAATGACATATGTAGGACTATTTTTAATATTTTGATAAATAGCAAGAGCTAATCCAATTAACCCTGTGATAAATAGAAGTAAAGACATCATTTCAAAAATTAATGTCTTTAAAAAAGCAACAATAAATGATTCTCTTTTTGCCTTTTTTAAAATATTTAATCCAAATTTGGCTCTTCTTTCTAAAACTTCATTATTAGAAAGCCCAAAATCTTTATTTGTTTTTAGATAGGACTCTATATTTTCATCAGATATAGAAATTTGTTGATTTTTCTTTTTCATAATATTTATTAATTAATAAATATATCATAATCTAAAAAAAATAATTTTTTTTCTCAATTTATTGCTCAATTTTTAGTTTAAAAATTGGGGTTAAAAAATATTTTTAGACTTTTTCACAATGTGGAAAATAGAGATAATTTATTAATAATTTATAGTGTAATTTTAATTACAAATGTGGAAAAAATATGTAGATAAGTTGTGAAAAGAAGTAAATTTATTATCTTTTTCAATATGAAAAAATCTTATTGGTAAAATAAGCATATATAACTCAAAAATAAGTTGTTTTAAAGGGAATAAAAGGAGCTATTATGGACAAAATAGTGTTTTTAGTTGAATCTCCTAATAAGATCACTAATGATGACTATAATAACTTAAGAACCCTTTATTTACCTATAATTGGGGCTAATAGTGCTGTTATTTATGAGGTTTTTGCAGATTTAGCTCAAAAAAGTGAAGGACAGCTTTTTGATTTAGATCTTTTTTATAAAAAGATGAGTATAGATCCTAATTTATTTCAAAGAAATTTAGATAGATTGGAAGCTATTGGTTTAATTAATACTTTGGAAAAAAAAGAAGATCATATTAAGATATTTTCTTTATTAAAACCTAATGATATTAATTTATTTGAAAAAAATCCTGTATTAAAAAATCATTTAATCAAAATAATCGGTTATGAAGAATATGAAAATATCTATCATGATAGAAAAAAAGTTAGTTTGAACAAAGTGAATTACATCAATATTTCCAAAAAATATCAAGATGTTTTTCCTGAATTTTTTAATGATAATTTAAATGATGATGAAATTTTATATGACACTTTAGAATTAAATATAAAAACATATCAAAATCATGAAGAAAATGTTTTAAAACTGCATGCTACTAATTTTATTAAATATATTACTAAGAGAAATCCTACAACATATGATATCCAATTAATAAATTCATTATTAAAATTAGGTTTTGGAGATAATACTATTAATTTATTTATTGATTTTTCTATTTTAATTAACAAACAAATTATTCATGCTTATATTTTAAAAATTGCTCATGATTTTATTAAAAGATCTATCAAATCATTTTCAGAAGTAAAAAATGAATTACAAAATGTTGTAATTTATAAAAATAAAAATATGCAACAAACAAATCAATCATTTTTTAAAAATCAATCATCAATCAATTGCTCTCAAGATAGTTTTAATCATAATATTCAAAACATTGATGATATTTTTGAAGATGAAGATATTAAAGGAATGTTCTAATGGAAAAAAATTTTTTATCATCAATTACTAAAAATAAACATATCAAAGAAATCATTACAGAACTAAATTTAAATGAAGATCAAATTCTTTCAGCATATCCTTATTTTATGAATATCATTGATGAAAATAAAAATATTGAAAAATATGAATATATCACCAAAATCAAAATCTATGATGATAAAAATGTTATTGCTATTTCAGTAATTAATAATAATGCTAATATTGAAATAAAAAGCAAAAGATTAAATTGATTATATTACTTATCTAATATGAATTACAACTTAAGATGAGATAATCCTAAAGAAAGTGATGAAAATAAATTTGATGAAAATATTTTTTATTGAAAAAATAAAAAATTAAAAAATTTTGATCGAAAAAAAATTGCTTTATGAACTGTTTCTTTTACAAAAAAATTTTTAAAAAAAGAATATCATCAAGGAATTTATATTTATGGAGGTTTTAATACAGGTAAAACTCTTTTTTTAAATTCTTTAGCTAATTATGCAATTAAAAATAACAAGAGCATTATTTTTTTAACTTCTTTAGATTTATTGGATTTTCTTTTAAAAAATATTGAAAAAAATAATGAATTAAATTATGAAGTTATTAGCAAAATCAAAGAAGTCGATTTATTATTAATTGATGATTTAGGTCAAGAAAAAATGAATAATTGATTCTTATCTATTATTTATCAAATTTTAGATTATCGATTTAAAAACAAAAAAACATGTTGTTTTACTTCTAATTTTTCAATAAATGAATTAAAAAAACAATGATTTAAAATTAAAGATTTAGAAAAAATTAAAGTAGAAAAAACTATTAATAAAATTTGTGATTTAACTCAAGAAATAAATTTTGATCCTAAATAATTAAATTATTTAAAATAGAAATAGTTTCTCTAAGTTATTTTTACAAAACTTATATTATAATAATTTTACAAATTATTGTATTCTATATACAAAATTTAAGGAGAATTAAGTGATTGAAGTTAGAAATCTTTCTAAAATTTTTATAGATAAAAAACTTTTTCAAGATGTTAATTTAAAATTTACAGAAGGTAATACTTATGGAATAATAGGAGCTAATGGAGCTGGTAAATCTACATTTTTAAAAATATTATCAGGTGAAATTGAACCTACTTCAGGGGAAGTTTATGTTGATAAAAATCAAAGAATATCTACTTTGGAGCAAGATCACTTTAAATATAATGATTATGTTGTTACAGATTTGGTTATTAAAGGTAATGAAGTATTAAGTAAAATAAAAGAAGAAAAAGATGCTATATATATGAATCCTAATTCAGATGAAAAAGATTATTCTAGGGCTGCCGATCTAGAAGAATTATTTGGTCAATTAGGTGGATGAAATGCTGAAAATGATGCTCATATTTTACTAAGTGGTTTAGGAATTGATGAGAGTAAATTTAATTTAGAGATGAAAGATTTAAAATCAACTGAAAAAGTTAAAGTATTATTAGCTAAAGCTTTATTTGGTAATCCTGATATTTTGATCATGGATGAACCTACCAACCATTTAGATTTAAAATCAATTAAGTGATTAATTAATTTTATTAATGATTATGAAAAAATAGTAATTGTTGTTTCTCATGATAGTGATTTTTTAGATGAAGTTTGTACTAATATTGTAGATATTGATTTTGGAAAAGCCAAAATGTTTACAGGTAATTATAGTTTTTGAAAACAATCTTCTCAATTAATGGCTGAACTACAAAAACAATCAAATTTGAAAAAACAAGAACAAATTGAAAAATTACAAAGTTTTATTGCTCGTTTTTCAGCTAATGCTTCCAAATCTAAGCAAGCTACTTCTAGAAAAAAAGCATTGGAAAAAATAACATTAGATGAAATTGTTCCTTCTACTAGAAAATATCCTTTTATTAGATTTGAAATTAATAGAAATACAGGAAAACAAATTTTAGAAGTTAATAAATTAGGTTACAAAGATAGTGATGGTAATTATTTATTTAATAATATTTCTTTTAATTTAAAACCAGGTGATAAATTAGCCATTATAGGTGAAGATGATATTATTAAAACCAAATTTTTAGAAATATTAGTAGGAAAAGAAAAAAATTATACAGGTAGTTTTAATTGAGGTTCTACAATTAAAATAGAATATTTCCCTTCAAATAATTCAGAATTTTTTCAAAAAAGTTTACCTATGATTGATTGATTAAGATTATGACCTATTGATAATGAATTAGAAGAAAACAAAGATATATCTGATCAGAGAATGAGATCATTTTTAGGAAAAATGCTTTTTAGTGGAGATAGTGTTTTTAAAGATGTAACCAAGTTATCAGGAGGAGAAAAAGCAAGATTAATGTTTTCAAAAATGATGTTAAGAGATTCTAATGTAATTATTTTTGATCAACCTTTAGATCATTTAGATTCAGAAAGCATTGATGCAGTAATAGAAGCTATAAATAGATATCAATCAGTTGCAATTTTTACAACATATAATAGAGCTTTAATTAAAGAAGCTAATGTTATTCTAGAAATTAATAGTAATTCTTCATTTATATTTAGAGGTAATTTAGAAGAATTTGAAGAAAAAATGAATTATTAAATTATTTTATTTATTAGTTGTTGTTAATCAAAATGAATCTACAACTTTATTTTCATTCATGCCCAATCATTTTTCTTTAATTTTTTCTTTAACTTTATTTGATTCATATAATAAAAATAATTAAGGATTGCAAGAATTGGCTACATATGAATTATTAGCATAATAATAAGCTTCATAAGATTGAACGATTCCAAAGGGTATATCAAAATCTCATGGAGCTTGAAATTTTAATTTGCCATCTCCTGTTTTGCTACAATCAATACCCATAAAAAAACTAGATTGACTAACATCTCAATCAAAATCAAATTTTAATAAATATCAAATATCTGTTCCTGTATACTTTATCAATATCTACTCTACCTAAAGCGATTTCATTTTGTTCACATAATAAATAGACTCCTCAATATAACTAATATATGAATCCTTATGTTCTATTGCAAAATTAATACCAACAGTTGTGTTGATATTTATTCTTGGCATTTGTTTATATATATGTGGATCATAAATAAAAAATAATATATATTAATAGGTTCAATAGGATAATTTACAGGATTTTCTAGATTTTCTCCTGGATTAGTATCTCAAGTTGTGCTTGAGAAAGATGTAATTGTAAATGGTCTCATTAATAATATGAAGAAACAAATAAAGAAATAATTAATTTATTTTGATTAATTTTTTTGTTATTTTAAATTTTTTTTCATGATAATTAAATTTTTAAAACAAATTAATTGTTTTATGATGTTTTTAAATGATGCGCTTTTGAGAAAAAAAATTTTAATTTGTTTTTAGAGTTATAATATAGGTGTGCAAGAAAAAACAAGATTTTAATGAATTACAAACACAAAATTAAAATCTGGAAAAGAGGATTTTTATGAAAAAAATAAATAAAATTACTTTTATATCTGCAGGTATTGCATTAGGAGCTGCAGCTATTGTAACTCCAACAGCAATATTATTAGCACACCCAACAAGACATATAGAAAATGGATTAATTAATTCAGTACCAACATTTAATAAAGAAAGTTTAAAAAATATAGAAGGTTTAAAACCTACTAAAGAACAAACTCAAGAAGTTGTAAGTACAGGATTTAAAGTTGAACGCGTAAATACAAGATCAACAGAAGAACAATACAAAATAACAATTATTAACAATGATGAATATGGAACAGTAACATTTGAAAATGGACAAACAGAGCTTGTTACAACCCCAGGTCAAACAGTTAATTTAAAAGTTCAAGTTAAAGATCAATATAAAGATTCACATACAATTGTTAATTTAGAAGTATTTGATCAAGCAGAACCTCATTATTCATTAGGTGTTATCAAAGTTGATGAAAATAACTATAAATTTACAATGCCAGAAGGTGGTGAAGAAGGTGCTTGATTCTATCAATCAGGACAAATTTTTGCCAAAATTACATATGGTTTAAAAAAATTAGGAAGCTGAGAATTTAATTTTGAATCAAGACATTATGTATTTAATGTAACAGAAGATAATTTTGTTTTTGATGATGTTGCAAATCCAAAATTAAAAATGCAAAAATATCCAAGTGGAGAATTTGTAGTTTATAGAATTCAATTAAATGGTCACAACATTAAAATTAAAAATATGACAATTCCAAAAAATGTACAATTAGAAATTTGTGATAAATATGAAAAATTATTTGACGTTAAAACTACAGAAAATAGTCCAGTTGTAGGGTTTGCTCAAGATGGAGTTTTAGATCAACAAGGAGCAGCAGGAATCTGACATGGTGTTAGAGCTACTGAAAAAACTTTATCAGAATTTAACTGACAATTAGATGATAAAGTAGCTCACGCTGATGCAAGTTATGATCTTTAATAAATAATCTTTAATTTTTATTAAATAAAACTGCTATATTATATTGACTGAATAACTCATATCAATTGATAAAATAATAAAAAGATCTCTTAATTGAGATCTTTCTTTTTTGTTGCTAAAATAATTAATTTATTATTTTTTTTAATTAAGAACCAAAATATTATTTTTTAGCACTTGTTGTTGCGGCTGAAGCTCTTCTTTTAAATCTTTCAATTCTTCCTGTTGCTTTTGCTACTGATGAATCACCAGTATAAAAAGAATGGCACCCTGAACAAACATCAATAGTAACTTCTTTAGCTGTTGTTAATAATTCATGTTTTTTAGAACATGTTGAGCATTCTGCATTAATTTTATTTAAAGTAATTTTATTATCCATAGTTTTACCTCTTTTTTAATTACATTTATATTCTTAGAATTTTTTTATATTACTTAAATTTTAATAAATAAAAAATTTATTTATCAAAATTTATGTATTTTTTATATTTTATAAATTTTATAAAATTATTTTTCTGATTGTCAAATAATATAATCTAAATTATTATGATGATTATTAACTAAAGAAACTTTGATTTTTTCAATCACTTGCGCTTTATCAATGTATCATTCATATTCATTGATTTTAAATGTGCTATATCCACGATCCTCTAAGAAATATTGACGATCAATTTCTTCTACCATTTGTTTAATAGTTCTATTTGATTTTCAAGGTTCAATTAATAGAGCTTTAATTATTTTTTGTTTTTTGTGCTCAATAATTAATAAATCTATATTTTTTGATCCTACTTTGAAATCAACAACAATTTCATATTTAGAACTTAAATTTTTAATTAAATCTGCATAAATACTTTTTACAATATCACTACTAAATTCTAATGGTTTTGCTTGATTGCAATTAATATTAATTTCTTGTGTGCCTTCATTGATTGAATCAATGTTTTCCATTTCACTATTTACCAATTCTATTGATTGATTGTTTTTAATGACATCTAAATATTCAATAAATTTTTTGAAAATAATTGCATTTTTATTATTAACATTTGCTACTTTAATATCATTTCCATATAATGATTTAACAATAATCATTTTTGATTTTGCTCTAGTTATTGCAACATTTAAACGGTTAGAACCACCTTTTGAATTTAAGGGACCAAAATTATTTCTTACAACACCATCTGAATTTTTACCATATGATACTGATAAAATAACCAAATCCCCTTCATTACCTTGAACATTTTCTAAGTTTGTTATAACAACATTATTTTTCTCAATTTTTTCTTTTAATTGTTCATCAAAAGTAGAATTTTTTTCAATTAATAAGTTTTCTAATAATTGTGATTGTCTAGCATTAAAAGTAATAATCAAGATTTTTTCATATTCTTTATAATGATGAACTAAAATCTCAATAATTTTGTCAGCTTCTTCTTTATTTACTTGATTTCATGTACCTTCAACATCAATTACTTCAATTCCCTTATCAGTAATTCCGCATTTAGTAGCTACTTCTAATTTATTGTGATAAATAAATTTATTTGAAAATTCAATTAATTCTTTTGTTTCTGAACGATAGTGATTTTTCAAATGAAACTCATTTCATCATGAAACTTTTGCTCTTTCTAATAATGATTCTGCTGAATCAAAATCATCTAAATCATAATCCTGATTTGTTAATTTATTAGCAAAGAATGATGTTGGTTTTAATTGTTTATCATCTCCTGAAACAACTTTAATTTTAGTTCTTCATACTAATGGATAAGCTCTTTCAATTGCCATCTGTGAAGCTTCATCAAAAATTCCATAATAAAATTCATCCATATTTAAAGGCACCATATCTGCTACATTATCAGGGTTTGCTACTCAAATAGGGAATAATTTTTTTAAAGAAGAATAATATTTTCTAACAAATTGTGGAATTGGAGGTAATGTTCCAGAAGAAGATATTCTTAAAACATTGGCTACTTCATCTTTTTCTTCTTTAGATAATTTCATTAAATATGATCTTAAAGAATTAATGTATTTTTTAAAGATTAATTCTTCTACAATAGTTGCCGATCTAATTTCTTCTCTTCTTAATTGTTGAATTATATGTTGGAAATTAATTCCTTTTGTTTCCAAGAAAATTGGATTATCTTTAGTTATATCATTTCATAAAGCAACTTTTTTTAGTTTATTAAATTGAGCTTCATTAATTGGTGCTGTAATATATTGCATAATCAAACCAACTTTTTTAAGATCAAATAATATAAAGTTTTCTAAATATAAAGTTTTGATATATGGTACTGATAATCATGAAAATTCTTTATAAATATTCATATTTAAAGGATTGAAGAAATCTTTTATGTTGTAAAGATCAGTTAAAAACCCTTCATCATATTTAATTAAATCAACAAATTTAATTAAATCTTGTACATATTCATATTCTAGAACATCTTCTCTTTGATTGTATTCTTTAAATAATGAAATTATTTCATGCATATTTTTAGAATTATCTTTAATTGATTTAATAGGTAATTCTGATTGATTAACATCATTAATAACTTTGTTGTTTACAACAAATTCTGCAAAAACAATTTCCATTTTTGCTTCTTCTTTAGCAAATGATTCAATTGATTCTAAAAATTTATCTAATTTTTTATAGTTATCATCTAAAAATTGATATCAATTAAATTTAGATAATTCTTTTTTATATTTTTCATTAAATTTATTGTATTTATTAGCTTTAGAAACTAGATCTTTTTTAGATAATTCTTTTCATTCTGGTTTTCTAGAAAATAATTTTTTAGCAAATAATTGAAAATCTTCAATTGAATTTAAAAAACTTTCTTTTTGTTTTTGAGTTTTTTCATTAAATTCAATATATTCATTTAAATTCTTATATTTTTCAACAAAAAGATTATAAGATTCAAAAATAGATACTAATTTTTTACCACCTAATAAAAAGTTTTCTACTAACTTAAAGTTTGTTGCAATTTTGGTTTTGATTTTTTTAATATGTTTGACAATCTCAGTAGAAGACATTGTTTCTTCCAATTTGTATTTTTTAACAAATTTTTTGAATTTTAAATATTCCTTAAAGAAATCATCAATTCTTGCAATATTATATTCTTCAAGAACTTCTTGCATTTGTTCATATAATGTTGTATTTCCTGTGCCATCTAAATCAAAACTTACTAGTCATTCAGAAAGCATTTGATCACCAAGTTCATTTTTAATGAATTGATATTGTTGATAGTCTAAATTAAAAATAGCATCTTGATAATCTTCAATATTTCAATGTTTGTTAACTAATTTTAATAATTCTTTATATCAATCTAAGTAATTAGCAAAAAACATTAATTCATTTGATTCTAATTTTAATGGTTCAATTTGGGCATTTCTTAAATATCTTGAAGGTTCTCTATATCATTGAGTACCTAACAAATTATTTAAAGTATCAATTTTTTTGTAAAAATCTTGTCTATGTTTATTATCACATAAATAAAGTGTAAACTGATTTAATGATTTCATTCTGCTAGTGATAACATCTAAAGCAGCTTTTTTCTCTGAAACCATTAGAACATTTTTTCCTTTAATTAAAGCATTGGCAATAATGTTAGAAATAACTTCTGATTTTCCTGTCCCTGGTGGACCATAAATTAAAGTAGATTGCTGTAAAGCAGAAGCAACAGCATATTTTTGGAAAATATTCAATGGATGACCTAGTTCTAAAATATCAGGATTCTTTATAACTTTATCTTCATAATATTTATTTGATTTAAATTCTGAAGATTTGCTTCCCTCAATTTGAGATTCAAAAGGGTCAATATTCATTTCAATTATCTTTTCTAAATCTTGTTTTAAAGCTGAACCACCTGGAACAAAGAAACCTAAAACAGCTGAAGGTTCAATTTTTAGAGTTGTGTAATTGTCTAATAATGTTTTATTATCTTCATTGATAAAATTAATTACAGATTTTTCATAACTTATTTTATAATCAACCATTGATTCTAATTTATTAATTGTTTCTTCAAATGGAACTATTTTAAACAATTCATCAGAAGAAATATGGTTAGGATATTGTTTGTTCATAATTACCATAATTTTTTCATTGATAATGATGTCATCATCAATTCTTCTTAAAAATAATTTAGAACCATCTTCAACTATTTCAACTTTTTGAATAACTAAAGGAGCTTTTACAACAAAATCATCACTAATTTTACCTTTAATAAATTGATAAGCTATATAAAGAGGTCAAATAGAAGTATCATTATAGTATTGTTTTGCATTTCTATTTAAACTAATAAAAGTTTTTTTAGATGATTTCATTTCATTTAAAAAATGATTAATAGCTTTTTTCTTATTAGTTTCAAAACTTTTTGTTAATGATTTTCTAATAGATTCATCCATTTCAAAACCATTATTTACAACTACATTTTCAAATTTATCAAGATCATCCGCTTTTAATAATTCATCCTCAAAAATTACAACACCTGAAGCTGTAGATATTTCTATTTGAGATACTTCTTTATTTAAAAAAGATAAAAAAGCATCTTTTTTTACATAACTTAAAATATCAATATGTTTTGCATCTAAATGTGTTTTAACACAATAATCTTTAGGATCAATTGTTACTAAATTTAATAATTTTTGTTTTATAGCTTTTTTCATAATCTATTCAATACCTCAATAAATTTCGTTGCTTTTAATATGCTAACAATATATTTTACAAGTTATTAATGAATATTATTGAATAATGTAGGATTATTTTATCTTTTAAATTATTCAAGTTTGAAAAATATTTTGAATAATTTCTAATTTAACTCAACCAGGAAAATAATCTACATAAATACCTTCAGAATCAATAACAATTGTTCTAGGAACAGCTGTTCCTAAATCATAAAATTGATTTCTAAAAGTAGAATTAGAATCTGCAATCATATGATATTGAGGAAATTGAGATTGGGCAAAAGATCTTAATGTTTCAATATTATCCACCGATGAGAAACATCATACTTCAAATTTATTTTTAAATCTTGAATCAATATAAAGGTTATTAATGGTCTGTAAAAGATTCTTAGAGTTTGAACAAGTTGTTTTAAAAAATACAAAAAGAGTTATTTTATCATTTTTACAATTATCAGCTAAAGAAAGTTTATTACCTAAAACATCTGTAAAATCTGTTTTATATATTCCCATACTTTTTTGATACTTAGAAGAAGTAACAGGCTTTTCTTTTTCATAAAGCTTGTTGGTTGAAAAAATAATATCAAGGTTATTGTTCTTTTCATCAATTGTATATTCTGATTGATATGACCAAGTTACATTATTATCCATATCTCTAACTTTTACTGTATATGTACTATTTTTTAATTGAAATTGTCAAGAAGGCAAATCATCTGGACCAAATCATTTCTCTTTTATCAAAACATTGTTTTTATCATAAATTTCAATAGTTGGATATATTAATAATTTTTTACCATTAGATCTTTTAATACTAATTGAAAAATTAATCAATTCATTAGGATTAGATGGTTCTGTTGGTTCATCAACAACTTTTTTAAATCCAGATTCTTGAAATTGGTAAACTTGATGATAATTGTTTCTAGAGATATCATACTTTATTATTAAAGTTTGTTCATCACCTTCTGCAGGAGTTGAAGATATAAAAGAAGATGTAACATTTTCATTAGAAACTGGTAAATCATTGAATCATGATTTTACCATTTCTTCGGTATTAATATCTTTTGCAAATATGTTGATTTTATCACTACTTTTTTCAGGTTTAATTGAAGGTTTTTTTAAGGAGCTTATATAATTGTTTACAATTTCTTGATCACTAAATTCATTAGGATTAGATGGATCTGTTGGCTCATCAACAACTTTTTTAAATCCAGATTCTTGAAATTGGTAAACTTTATGATAATTGTTTCTAGAGATATCATACTTTATTATTAAAGTTTGTTCATCACCTTCTGCAGGAGTTGAAGATATAAAAGAAGATGTAACATTTTCATTAGAAACTGGTAAATCATTGAATCATGATTTTACCATTTCTTCGGTATTAATATCTTTTGCAAATATGTTGATTTTATCACTACTTTTTTCAGGTTTAATTGAAGGTTTTTTTAAGGAACTTATATAATTGTTTACAATTTCTTGATCACTCAATATTGGAGAAGAAGGTGTTGTTTCTTCTTCATTATTTTTATTATTATTGGAGCAACTTATAAGCAAAGCAGGAGATATAACTAAAAGTGTAGTTGAACACGATAATAGAGATAGATATCTATTTTTATTTCATTTTGTTTTCATAATAATATAATAAATTATAACATGTTTGAAAACATGATAACATTTATAAGTAATTATGGCAAATAAAAAGCAACTTGTAAATAAGGAAGAGAGAGAGAGAGAGAGAGAGAGTAAATCAATAATTATTTGAGCTCTCTATGATGATGCTGAATCCTCTTATAAGAAAGCAATAAAGAAATATTTCAATAATCATAATATTGAAGTTTATTCAATTGGAATAAATGATGTTAAATTTACTGAAAAAACAAAATATTTTTATAGAAAAATAGATTTATCTTTAAATAATTTCAATTTATTTAAAGATTTAAATAAGTTACCTAAACCTGATATTATTTTAGCTTCACCTCCTTGTGAATCATGATCAGGAGCTGATTGTGATGGTAAGATGATTAGAAAAATTTCTTCTAATGGAACTTGAAAAGTTCAAAATGAAAGATTCTATGAAGATTACAACCAAAAATGTCATCCAGTTAAAAGAAGATATTTTCTTAATAAAGAAAGAGGGAGAATTATAGGTGAAAGCACAATAGGCGCAACTATTTCAATAATTAGACATTATAAACCTAAAGCTTGAATAATTGAAAATCCTAAGACATCAAAAATGTGAGAGTTCCAAGAAAATCATTGAGATTTTAATAAATATAAAGATAAACCAGTTTATAAAAATAGTACTTATTATTCATCTTATGATTCCAATTTTTCACTAAAACCTACTATTTTTAAATCTAATGTTAAATTAAATTTGAAAAAAGACAGAAATATTAATAGCAATAAAAATCACATGGCTTTAGGTAACTACTCCAAAAGAAGCGCTATACCAGCTGAATTAATTATGAATATTGTAAATCAATTATTTAAAAAAATAGGGGTGAATGTTCATGAATAATTTAAATGATTATAAATTCTCTAAAATAGGGACAAATCCAATGAAATATTTTGATAATTTTTACAAATATATCAATAATATACCTATTGGAAATAAAATAAATATTAAAGATTTTAAAATTATCCATTCAGATGTTGAAATAATGAAATTTAATTCTTCGGCAACCATAACTCAAAATATAGATTGTTGAATATGAATGGGATTATTTGTAAAAATAGGTGATAAATCCTTTTTA
Organism: Metamycoplasma sualvi; assembly: GCF_045276925.1. Lineage (GTDB taxonomy): Bacteria > Bacillota_I > Bacilli_A > Mycoplasmatales > Metamycoplasmataceae > UBA710. The sequence continues at coordinate 341,565 of NZ_CP174167.1, read as the reverse complement.
AAAATAATAAAAGAAAATTTATCTAAACATGAATTATTGGAATATATAAAATATTTTTTGCTAATTGATAGTGATGAGAAAAAAATAAATCAACACAGAAAAACAATAATTACAAAATTATTAACACTTAAAAATAATAAAAGTATGAACAATAATTATTCTTATGAAGAAATAATAAAAGAATGTGGACAATTTGAAAAAAAATTAATTGAAGATGAAATATTTATGAAAATTTTACAAATAAAGTGAGGTAATAAAAATAATGATAAATAGATTAACAAAAAACTTTTCATTCATAGAAGATTATAGATTTGAAATAAATGACAAGGATCAAATCATCAATTTTATTGAAAAAGCAGAAAGAAGAATGAAAGAAGTAGAAAATTGCATTTCAGATATTCAAAAAGCTTTAGAATGCATTATCAACGATTTTATACAAAGACATAATTTAAACATTAATCTAAAAGATTCATTAAGTTTAAAAATTAAATCTATTAGAGAGGATACAAGAATAGAATTTTCAGCTTATTTTTATGCTATTGCGAGAGAAATTAATTCAGCCAGAAATTTTGAACAACATAAGCATACAGATAAAAATCAATTATCTTATGTTTTTGATGAAATGGATGTTATAAAAAAATTAAAAAACTTATTTGTAATTATTAAATATTTATATCCAAATGAAATTCAAGAAATAATAACTCAACCATTTGATCAATTTAATTTTGATAAGAATGTTTATAGTAATATAAATAATAATAATAATATAAGTGCCATAAGCGAAGAAGAAAGAAGAAAAAATTCTTATTTTTCTAATGAACATGACTTAAGAATTGATCATGATAATATTAAAGGTTGACTTTCAATGTCTCATTCAAAAATTATTATTCCTATTTATCAAAGAAATTATGAATGAGAAACAGAAAATATTATGTGTTTATTAGAAGATATTCTATCTAGAACTAAAGATGACCAATCTCATTATTTTGGAACAATAGCACAGAAAAAAATTATGGCAGATAGAAATGATGAACCTAATCAAATAAAAATAATAGATGGTCAACAGAGATTAACTACATCATTACTAATTGTTTGTGCTTGTAGAGATTATTTAAAGAATAATTTCCAAATCAGAGAAATGGATTGATATAATGACATTCTAAATAGCAAAAAACATAATAAATTAGAAGAATATATTCATAATCCTGGTGGAACAAATAAAAATAATGAAATTTTTAGAAAAATTTTAACTGAAGATTTAAGTGGTTTAGAAAAACAAAAAAATAATATTTTTTTCAAAAATTATGAAACTATCTATAAATTTTTAGAAAAAAATTTTAAACATGAAGGGGATGTTATAGATTTTATTTTAATCTTTTTAAATAATTTTCATGTTGCTTCTATTAATTTTGATAATAATAAGTTCCCCAATAAAAAAGAAATGGAATTATTTGAAAATCTTAATACAAAAGGAAAAGAATTAAGCATATCTGATTTAGCTAAAAATCATATTTTTAATTTTTGTAATAATAATTTACTAAATTCAAAAGAAAATGAAATTGCCTATGGTTACAATGCCATAATAACAAATACTAAAATTGATGGAAATAAAGATGATCTTGAAACATTTTATGACATCTTGGCAGAATTGCATGGTGGAGAAGAATTGCCTAAAAATAATAAAAGAATTAAGTTTCAATCAATCAAAGAATCAATTAATTATTTTTTAAAAGAATATGAAAATGTTTCTACAATAAAAGATTTTGAAAGAATGCTAAGTTATTTAGAATCTTATATTTTTATTTATAAAGAAATTTGTTCTGATGATGTTTCAAAGAAATTTTTAAAATTTTTAAGAGTAGAAAAAATCATCAATATAATTTCTAATAAAAAGAAAACAAGATTATTTACATATTTCACTTTTATTATTTATAAAATGTTAAAAGATAATTATCAAATTGAATATGAAAATTTTGATAATACTAAAAATTCAATTTTAACAAAAGAAGAAATTCAAAATATTCAAAAAATGTTTTTATCTATATGTAAATTCGTAATTAAAACAAAAATTATTACAAATCAAGGAGATTCTAGCATAAAAAGAGAATTGATAAGAATTGCTAATGAAAACTTTGATAAAGGAAATAACATTATAAACGTTTGTCAAAATATAATTAATAACATTAAAAAATTATCTAATGAAAAATATAATTTCAATCAGTTTATGAGTAAATTGCATGATAGTTTAGAAACTAGACAAGCAAATGATTTATTAATTTTAACAGAATATTTTATGAATGATTCCTTATTAGATGAAGGAGAACAAATAAAAAGAGAAAGTAGAGAAATTGAACATATAATGCCACAATCTATAGATAAATGAATTAAGGAATTAGATGAGACAAAAAGACAAGAATATAAAGAAAAATGAAATATATTCAAAAATAAAATTGGTAATTATTTATTAATAACAAGAAGGCAAAATAAAAAAGCTACAAATGAATTATTTTTATTTAAAAAAGAAAATGTATATAAAAATTTAAGTTCTCCTCTATATATAAATAATATTTATGACAATATAGATGTTTCAAAGAAAAATGACTGAACTTTTGAAAATATAGAAAGAAGATCTAATGAACTAATTAAATATATTGTCAATAATGTAATAACTGAAAATGATTAATTAACATCATCAACAAATTCTATTAATCTATTAATATTATTTTCCTTTGATAAAAAATATGATTTTATATCTTTGCTAAGTATTGAATTTTGATCTTTTTTAATATCTAATATTTCTATTATTGATTGACCTAATCAACCTTTGAAATTATTATGAAAATACGTTTCTTCAATTTCTGTATATGTAATATTATCTAAAACATATGCTTGAATGATTGATTTAATATTTCTATAATTAAATAACTCTTTTTTAATTTTTCTAAAGTAACTAGAATTAGTAATAGCTGTTTTAAATTCCTCTTGGTGATAATACTTTTCTTTTAATTTTATGTAACCATACTTATTAACATTTTTTACATTGTTGTAAAATGATTGGTCATCTATTTCATGATAATCTTGCTCATAATCACTATAATCTCAAATTTTTTTGGTTAATTCTAGTAAATATTTAGTTCTATTATCTATGTCTTCAATTTCTCAATCTGAATTATTATTTTTTAAATAATTATTTAAAGGAAAATTATCTTCAGAAATTATTTTTATTTTCTTACTATAAAATCTTTCATTAGATAGTTTTGAATTTAATTCAGAATTAACAAGTGTTAAGTTTCCTAAAACATTAATTTTAGATTCTAACTTTTCTTTATCTCCATTTAAATTGTTATCAATAATGTTTTGATAATTTTGAGGAAATATATGTTCAATTGACAAATTGTCATATTCAATTCTTTCTTTAATTTGAAAAGTTCCTAAACGATATAAAAAAGATTTTATAATATTTTTATTACTTGAATATAAATTAGCATCTTGATTAAATACATTTTCATAAAATTCTTTAAATGAAGGCATTCTATAATCATTTTCTTTGTTATTTTCTTTATTATATAATTGAAAAAATAAATCCCTTTCCTGATTGTCGCTATTTTCTTTCAATCTTATTGTTGGAATTTTTCTTGTAATAACTTTTTCAGTTAATTTTATAAAAGTTCTACGATAAATATAACATTCTAAAATTAAAAACAACCTATTGATTTGCTCTTTTTGATCTTTATTTATTACTATTTCTTTATTCTCAATATTACTATTTAGTTCTAAAATATGTATAATTAGAACAATAAAAGTATTAAATTGTTCTTTAATTAAATTTAATTGATCTTTGTACATTTCATTTATTCATTGTTCTTCAAATATATATTGATAATAAAGAGCAAATTTTTTCAATTCATAAAATGTTTCTATACCATTGCTATTTTTAAAACAATCTTTGAAACCAATATAAATTTCTTCTTTATTTACTAAACTTTTAGTTTTATATGCAATAAAAAATCTTATTAAATCATCTTTGCTATATTTACTTTTTTCTTTTTTAGATAGATTTGATTTTCTTAATTTTAAATTATCTAAATCTAGAAATTTTGTAAAATTATACAATTCATTTGAATAACATTCTATCTTGTCATTTTTGTCGAATTCTTCATCTAATTCATTTCAAATTTTTGATAGAAGATAATTTTTTGATAAATCAAATTGACTTAATTGTTTACCTGTAGAATTTATTTTTTCGAATAATATACTTTCATCTATTTTAAAAGAATTTACAATTACTAATGAAAAAATTGTGTTAGTTAAATTTTTAATAAATTTATTCAATGATCCTTCTCTGTGTAATTCTATCATTCTATCTTGAATTAATGAATAATTAATTGAATATTTATTATCTGTTTGTTTGTCGGTTTCATTTTGATGAATTATTTCATCTAAATATTTTCCATCTTTTATATTCATAGATTCAAAATGAAACTTTTCAAATAATAATCAAAATTCATTTCTATATTTAAAATTTACTTTATCTACACAAGGTCAAATTAATAAATAATTAATTATCAATATAAAAGTAGATATTCTTTGTTGTCCATCAATAATAAAATTTTTATCATCTTTTTTAGAAATTACTATAGAACCTATATAATAATTTTCAACATCAGATGATGCAATATCATTTATTAATTGATTTATTTGAAATCTATCTCAAGTATATTCTCTTTGAAAATAAGGAACCTTTAAATTATTAATTTTTGAAAAAAAATTATATAAATCAGATCTCTCTATTGATATATCGTCTATACTATTATTTTTCATAATAATAAACAGTATATCAGAATAGAAAATTAAATAATTAATAATTTAATTAATTTTTTGTGTCATTTTAAAAAATATGTAAATACAAAGCTTCTTTTCCAGAGTTCCATGTAGTATTTTCGTCTAAAACACATTTTTAGATAATATAATTTCAACTCTTAATTGCGTATTTGCATCAGATTCAGTTGGTAATAAGTTTCATGTTCAGCATCACCTTTTCATGCTGACTCTTCACTATTTTTAGTAACTTTTACATCTTCAATTTGATATGAAGTTTTAAATGTACATCTCTACAATATTCTTCACTATATACATTTGTGTAATAATCTAAATTAATTATTTTTGAATAATTTTGATTTTCTTATTTTATAGTATGTATAAACTATAATTTCACCACTTATTTTGTAAAATTCATCACTTATTTTAGTAAAAAATAAAAAAGTAAAGTCATATCAAAAAATTAAATCATTATTTTTCTTGATTTATTTTTGCATATTTATTAATTAATTCAATATATTTAGGTCTAGGTTGTGCTAAAGCTTCTAGAATTGGTAAAGCTTGTAATTTATTATTTACTAAACCGATTGCAAGACCTGATTGTCCATCACAAAGCAATTCAATTGCATATGTTGACATTTGTGCTGCAACATATCTTTCCATACCTGTTGGGGTTCCACCTCTTTGTAAATGTCCTAAAATAGATTCTCTTGTATCAACATTAGTTTCTGTTTGAATTTTTTGAGCTATTTCTTTTAAATTCTCATAAACATGTTCTGTAACAATAATTATTACACTATCTTTTTTCAATTTATTCATTTGATGATCGACAACTTTTACGATATCTTCAATAGCCATTTTATTTTCAGCAGTTATTATTAGCTCAGCTCCTGTTGCAATACCTGAATATACAGCCAAGTCTCCTGCATAACGTCCCATAACTTCTACAAGAATACATCTATGATGTGATCTTGCTGTATCTCTAATTCGATCAATATTAGATACTATAGATTCTAGAGCAGTAAAAAAACCAATTGTATAATCTGAAGAAGAAATATCATTATCAATAGTTCCTGGTAATCCAATAGTTTTGATTCCAATTGTATGTAACAATTGAGCCCCATGATATGAACCATCTCCACCAATAACAATTAGAGCTTGAATTTGCTTTTTATCTAATTGTTCTTTAGCTTTCAATCTTACTTTTTCTTCTTTAAATTCAGGAAATCTTGCTGAATAAATGAATGTTCCACCTTGATTGATGTAACGGTCCACTTCAATGTCTGAAGCAGGTCTAATATCTCCTTCAACAAGGCCTTTATAACCTTCATAAACTAAATATGGTTCTAGCCCTTTTCAACGAGCAGCTTTTACAATTGCTCTAATTGAACTATTCATCCCAGGAGCATCACCACCTGAAGTTAAAATAGCAACTCTTTTGATAGCGTTTTTTTCCATAATCATCACTCTCTTTTTTAATGTTATTATTTGCAATACAATTAAATTTAAATTACTACATATAGATTAATAATTACTACATATAGATTAATAATTTTATTTTTTCTCAATTAATTTAATAAATGAATCTACTTTTAAAGATGCCCCGCCCACTAAAGCTCCATCAACATCTGGTTGTTTTAGTAATTCTTCAATTGATTCTGGAGTTACAGATCCTCCATATTGAATTAAAGTTTTATCTGAAGTTAATTTTCTAATTACAGCACACATTTGTTGTGCATAATCATTGGTAGCAGTTTTTCCTGTCCCAATTGCTCATACTGGTTCATAAGCAATAACAACTTTGGTTACATCTAATCCTTTTGTACATTCTTTAACTTGAGTTTCAACAACTTTTTTAGATTTTTTTGATTCATATTCTTCCAAAGTTTCTCCAACACAAATAATTGGACAAATACCATTTTCTAAAGCTATCTTAGCTTTTTCGTTAATATCTTTATTTGTTTCATGGTGATAAGTTCTTCTTTCTGAATGTCCAATAATTGCATATGTTACACCCATTTCTTTTAACATTAAAGCACTTATTTCCCCTGTGTATGCGCCACTTAAGTGTTTAGAAATATCTTGAGATGAAATAACAAATTTCTTGTTAGGTCTTTCATCTAAAGCATATGATAAATCACAAGCTGGTGCTGCAATTCCATAAATTGTTTTTGGTCTAGCCTTAAATGTAGCTTTATTAAATTCTTTAAAGAAGGCCTTTACTTCTTTAGGTGTTTTATTCATTTTTCAATTACCAATAATGATTTTATTTCTCATCTTTTTCTCCATAATTTCTTTTATATTAAAAGCATTTTAGTAAATCATTTTATATTTTTATATTGTATATATGCGAAATTATATAACTTTTATAAACTTATTTTTTAAAAAGTTTGGTAATTGTTTTGGTAACTTTTTAGAAAAAGTAATGAAGCTAAATAATAATAAGTTATATGGTAAAATTACTTTGAGTATTCAAATAGGAGTACTTTATTTTAAAAAATAAATAATTAGATTTATTGATTTAAAAATAATACTCGATGAATACTCAAAATTATAAAAAATTTGGAGAATCAATGAAAGTAAAAGTAGATTTACATCTACATTCATTTGTTTCAAGATCTAATGGTGATGGTATTAAATGAACATCTTTATTTGATGCTATTAGTAAATTGGTTGAAAATAATGTTCAAATAGCAGCTTTTTCTGATCATAATAAATTAGATGTAAATTTTTATATTGAAGCTAAAAATCTTGCTCAAACAGCCAATATTTTATTATTACCAGCCATTGAAGTGAATGTAGTGCGTTTAGATGGACAAATAGCTAATATTATTTATATTTTTGATCAAGATCTTGAAAAAGACCAATTGATAAAAATATCTGAAATTGCAAACCAAGAAATTCCTAAAAGAGGGATTAGTTTAGTAAAATGTAATACTATTTTTCAAGAATTTCAAACTATTAAAATTCCTCATGTAGGTAAAAGCGATCATTTTAAATATGAAGATTTATTACAAATTGAATATGATGCCATTGAAATATCTAATGAAAATGATAAAAACTATTTAAGTGTAATGAAAAAAGAAAATATTAATCCATCAATAGTTGCATTTTCAGATACTCATAAATGAAATGATTATCCTCAATTAAGAAGATTAATTACTTTAATTGATTTAGAAAACATTAACTTTAAAGATTTAAAAAAGGCATTAAATAAAAATATAAATTATACAAAAAGGAGAGTAGATGATTAAACAAGTTATATTTAAAAAAACTAATAGTTTTAATGCAAAACCAATAGTATTAAATTTTGATAAAAATATTAATGTTATTATTGGGCCTAAAGGTGGTGGTAAATCAACATTATTTGATTTACTAGCAGGTTTAAAAAACAATTACATTGCTGATTCTGTAATAAAAGCATTAGAAGGATATAATCTAAAATTTGAAAAAGCAATTAAATTTAGTAATGAAGAAATTTTATTTTCACAATTATCTAAGAAAAAAAATAAAGAAAAAATCTCGGATTATGAAGAAAGAAATGATGTTATTTATCAAGATGATATTATTAAAAAAGATTTAACAAGTGCTAAAGATATTGAGGATCAAAAATTTCAATATATTAAAAAACAAGTATATCAATCTGAAAGTGTTGTTGATTTCATTTTGAAATTAAAAAATTTATATAATTCAATGAATTTTTTAAATAGCATGGCAAAAAATAATGATATTAACTGATCTAATACTTTTAGAATGAATGAATTAAAAGCAGATCAAGATAAATTAATGTTATTAACAAAATTAGATTATAAAAATAATCAAATTAAAAGCATGATTGATGAAGAAGTTAATGAATATAAAAGTTTTATTAAATCGACTGAAGAGTTTAAATCTAAATTAAAAAGAATAGAAAAATTAGATAAAAATTTAATTATTGAAAATGAGCAATTTAATAAAGAAATTAATACATTAACTACTAATACATATGGAGATATTGATAAATTAAAAGAAAAATTATTAGATAGAAAAAAACAATTAGAAAATATTGCAAAAGCAACAGATATTTTTGCTTTTTCATATAAAAAAGTAATTGATAATATTAAAAATGAAAATTATTCTACTAGTGGTTTAAAAAGCTATGAAATAGCAGCTAAAAATCATTTTAAAAATTTTGCTAAAAACATTTTTAATTTAATTAAAGATTTTGAAAAATTAATTTCAGAAGATATTTATCTAGATATTAAAAATGATGAAAATCAAAAAACACCTTTAAGATTTAAAATTGACAAGGATATCAAATTAAGTGATGAATCTAAAACAGAAATTTTAAAAATTATTTTTCATTCACCCGGAAGTTCAAGAGATGATGTGGATAAATGATTAAAATCACTTTCTAAAAATGGTATTAAGGAATTTAATGAAGAAAAAATTAAAAATTGTATTGCTCGTGAAATTAAAGAAAATACTCAAATTATGGTTGATTTTGGTAAAGAAGAAAAAGATTACAACTGTTTATCATTAGGTCAAAAATCGATTTATGGATTGAAATATAAATTTAATCGTTCTTTAAATCAAGATTTATTTCTAGATCAACCAGAAGATAATTTAGATAATAATACAATTGCTACTGAAGTACTTGATCTAATTAAAGAAAAAAAAGATCAACAAGTCTTTATTGTTACTCATAATGCTAATATTGGAATATTAACTAATCCATCTCAAATTATTGTAGCTAATTTAAATAATGAGGAAGAACCTTATAAAATTTCCAATATTTTAGAAATCATTAATGAAGAATCAGCTAATTATTTAGAAGGTGGAAAAGAATATTTAGAAAAAAGATATAACAAAATAATTAATAATTAAGGAGAAAAAAATGAAATTAGAAATTAAAAAATTAGAAGATAATAAGTACTTAGCAAAATTTGCAAAAGAAGAACTAGAAATTAATATTAATTCTGAAGCATGAAATATTGAAGGAATTAACAAATTTTTAATTAAATTAGCAACAAGCACACCAAAAAATGATGATATTGAAATTATCTATGATCATGAAATAGCAAAAGAAGACAAAGTATATTCACATCTTTATAATTTATTTAAAGAATTTACAGATGAATATAATAAATTAAACTTGGAAGAATAAACGATTTAATTTAAAATAATAAAGTTAGTATAATAACTTCAAAATTTTGAACAATATTTTATATTAATAGAATTATTATAAAATGATAGAAATGAATTTTGTTTTCTTATTCTTTGTTTCTAAATAAAACATATAATTTTTTTATATTAAAACTTTATTATTATAATAATATTTGTATTAAATATAATAAAGTCTAAATTAGCCCAGCTGGTGGAATGGCAGACACAGCAGACTCAAAATCTGCCAACGAAAGTTATAAGGGTTCAAGTCCCTTGCTGGGCACCATATGAAAAACACAAGGTAACTCCTTGTATTTTTTTAATTTTAAATTATGTTATTTTAAATTGTTTTTGATATTAAAGAGTAATAATTATGAGCAAATAAGATTCATTAAGTAAGCATATTTATAATTATTATATAATTAATAAATAGATACTCTTTATTTATTAATATGGATTATTTAGTTAAATACAGGAGATTTTATGAGTAAAGAAAAAATAGCAATAGGTTTTGATTTAGGGACAACAAGTGTTGGATGATCTATTATTAAAATCAATGATAATAATCCAGATGAAAAATTAGAAATATTAAATATGGGAGTTCGTCTTTTTGAAGATCCAGCAAGTCAAGATAATAATGCCGAAAAAAGAAGAGTAGCAAGAAGTAGAAGAAGAAGAATCAATCGACTAAAAATAAGAAAATTTGATTTTTTTAAATTATTAAAAAAATTTAATTTAATTTCAGATAAAGAAGAATATGAAAATATCATTAGATCATCAATTTATGATGAAACTACTCAAACATATTTATTGCCAGTAGAAATCAAAATTAAGGGTTTAAATAACAAATTATCAAAACAAGAGTTAATTTTAATCTTGCATAACTATATAAAACATCGAGGTACTTTAAATACAATAGATAATAATGAAGAAGAAACAGAAAAAGCAGATACTTCAAATTTTAAATATAATGCTTCTTTATATGCTTGCCAAAATCAATATGAATGATTTAAATCTACAGGAAAGGTTATTGGTAATATTGGTAATCAAATTATTACAAACGAAGAATTTATCAAAGAAATTAAACAAATTTTATCTAATCAGTCACATTTAGGTATTAATCAAGATTTTGTAGAATCATTTTTAGAAATATTTAAAAGACATCGTCATTATTCAGAAGGACCTGGTTCAGAAAAAAGTTTAACTAAATATGGAAGAGTTAAAATAGAACTAAAAAATGGTAAAGAACATTTGGTTTGAAATGGTATTGATGAAAATGGGAATCAAACTAATTTATGAGACTTAAAAGTGGGAAAATGTACATATTATCCTAATGAAAAAAGAAATTATAAAAGATCTCCTGTAACAGAAATATATAACTTGCTTAATGATTTAGGGAATTTAAGATTATATGTTAATTTAGATGATAAAGAAGCTAGAACTTTAACTTTAGAAGAAAAACATAAAATATTATCTTTACCAAATGATAAGTTAACTTTAGATAAAATGTTAAAAGAAATAGGATTATCTAAAAAATTTATTGCTTCCGGATTAAAAAATAAAAATAAAAAAGATTTTGAAATTGAAGAATTAAAATCTACTAGAGCAATTTTAAAATGATTAAAAGAAAATAATATAAATAAAGAAATAAATTTAAATAAAAAAGAAGATTTATTATTTATTGATAATTTATTTTTTCAAGGTGTTAAATTCCAAAATGTTAATGAAAGAAAACAAAAATTAAATGAAAATCCTTCATTATTAAAAATAGATTTAACTAATGAGCAAATTAATAAATTAGCAGAATTAAAAATATATTCATCAGGAACATCATCTCTATCTCAAAAAGCTCAACTAGAATTTATTGATTTTGCTCTTAATGATCCTGAATCAATTGGTAAAAATCAAATGAATTATTTTACAGAAATAAAAAATGATTTAGAATCATTTGACAATTTTTCTAAATATGAATATTTCCCTAACAATTACTTTTCTAATGTCATAATGCCTTTAACTGTAAAAAGAACTTTTAATCAAGCTATTAAAGTGTTAAATGCAATTATTAAACAATATATTAAAAAAGGAAATTATGAATTAAGTTACATCATTATTGAAATGGCTCGTGAATTAAATTCTTCAGAAGAAGCAGGTAGAATAAAAAGAGAATTAGATAAAAATAAGAAAAAACTTGAAGAGAACTTAAAAGAACATAATTTAACTTTAGATGATATAAAACGTGGAGAAAATCGGCTAAAGTTTTTATTATGATTGCAACAAAACAAACATGATTTATATGATGGTAAAGAAATAGATTTGAAATACTTATTATCTAATCCAACAGCATACAACATTGATCATGTTTTACCAATATCTATTTCTTTTATTGATTCAATGCAAAATAAAGTTTTAACAAGTTTTGATAATAATAGAAAAAAAGGTGATAAAACACCTTATCAATGATTATCTAGTGAAGGTAAATTTGAAGAATATAAAAAAAGATGTGAGAAATTAGTTGATGAAATTCAAGATAAGAATGAGAAAGCAAAATTACAAAACAAGATAGATAATTATTTATTATATATGGATGATCCATTTAATGAATTAAAAGGATTTGTGGAAAGACAGTTAAATGATACTAGATATATTTCTAGAGAATTTTCAAATCAACTAAAAAAATTCTTTAAACAAAGTAACTATTGAAAAGATAAAAATAAAGTTATTATTCATAATATTAATGGTACTATTACTTCTTTTGCAAGAAATAATTTGTTTAGAGAAGATGATTTAGAAAAAAGCGAAAGACTTATTTATAAAAATAGGGATATATACAATCATCATGCAATTGATGCATCTATTATTGCATATTTAGGTTTAAATCATAAAATGCAAAATATTTTAAAAATTAAAAATGAAAATATTATTAAAAATATGGTTAATGGAAAAATGCAATATATAGATAAAGATACTGGTGAAGTATATGCTGATAAATCTAACTTTTTAGAAGAAGAAAAACCATTTGCAAAATATTTTAGAAATCAAATGAGAGAATTTTTAGATAATAACAATGAAAAGAAAACTATTAAGTTTTCAAGAATGATTATTTCAAGAGATAATACTCCATTATCAAATGAAACATTATATTCAATAAAATCATTTAAAAATGATAATAGTAAAAAAGAATATAAAGTTTCTAAATTAAAAATATTAGAAAAAGATGTAAAAGATTTATCTAAATATTTTGGTAATGAATCACAAGAAAAATATAAAACAAAATTAAGAATATTCCAAGAAGAACCAAATTTATATAATTATTTGGATAATATTTTTAAAGAACAATTGGCACAAATAAATGAAAATAAGGAATCATCAAAATCTAATCCATTTTTTAGATATTTAAATTCTGATTTAGTTAAATCAAAAATAAAAGAAATAGAAAATAAAGATATTAAAGTTGAATTATTAGATAAAATCCCTGTATTTAATTTTGAAAAAAATTTAATTACCAATTGAATCAGAGAATTAAAAATAATAGAAAATGAAATAAAAAATAAAGATGATCTTTTAGTATTAAAAGATCATAAAAACAAAGCATTCTATGATTCATTAAAACCTGTTGGTATTAGAATATATAAAAATGATAAAAATAAGTTACAACCTATTTTTTTAAATGCTTTAAATTTAAAATGAGATAAAAAATCACAAATGCTAGTTGTAGATGAAGAAAAAGTAAACAAAATATTAAAAAATAAAAATATAAATAAATCTTTAGAATATCTAGAAATGAAAGTAGGCACACCATTAATTAAAGATAATCAATTATTTTATGTTATAGGTGGTAATAAAAATAATCAATTAGAATTAAAATCTATGATTGCAACATTAAAAGAAATCAAGACAATGAATATTATAAAAAAATTGAATGAATTAACATCAAGGGAAGATCGATGATTATTTCCTCTTTCTACATTGCAAAAACATAATTTTAAATTATGTAAAGTAGATGTTTTAGGTAATATATATGATGTAAAATCATTTGAAGAATTTTTTTAAAAAGTTACCAATTTCAATACCAATAATTCCTTGTATTTCATAATTTTACAATATTTATCAAAGTTGAAATATTCGGAGGGTCTTTTTCTTTTCTAATAATTCAAAGTATTTTTGCAGCTCTTCTTGAGTAACAATGGCTCCTAATTTATATTTTTTAGTATTTTGCAAATAAATTTCATAGTTAATTGCAAAATCAATAAAATAATAATCATCTAGGATTCAATTATTCAAAATTTCTTTTTTAGAAAGTGTTTCCCTATTTGTTTCTGTCTTTATTATAGTTAATTTATTTTTTTAATATTCTATTGAATAAATAAGGATGGAACTATAATGATATTTCTTATTATTTCACAATAAAAATATATTTTATTTTTAAAAAAGTTTTTACTATTTTTTAACAGAATAATTAGATATTTTTGGGATAAATTCATATCTTTTCATCATTTTTGGAATAAAGTTTTCTTGAGAAGAATCAGATATTTGATTCATTAATGCAAAAATTAAGTTAATTTTTTCTAATTCTTTTTCAGATATAAATTGAAGTGTCCTTTTTGTTCTTTATTTATTTTACAAGGACAGCCAGGGAGAAATCTCTGATTTTTTATTTATTGGTATTTAATTTGGTAACTTTATACCCAACCAGGAACTTTTTTATTTGCTATCAAATTATGTTTAATTAAAAAAATATTATTTTAGGTCTTTATAAATAAATTATCTTTTATGATTTGTAATTTTTCTAAAATCATCTTTATGAAAAGATTCAAGAACACTTAGTCTTTGATCAACTTTTTGATTAAATTCCTTTTGTTCTTTTATAAAATCAACTACTGAATTATTAAATTCCTTTTGTTCTTCATTAAACTCTTTTTGTTCTTTTATAAAATCAACTACTGAATTATTAAACTCCTTTTGTTCTTTGTTAAACCCTTTTCGTTCTTTCATAAAATCAACTACTGAATTATTAAACTCCTTTTGTTTTTGATTAAATTCCTTTTGTTCTTTAACAAATTCTGTCATATCTGACATAAACTCTAATACTTTATTTTCAAAAGATGATTTTTTCACTTTATCTTTATCTCCAGTAATTTTAATTTTATAAGATTTCTTTGTTTCTTCTACTAATTCAATTTTAGGATCATTAGATAAATTTAACAATTCATTCATTTTCTTTTTGTTGATAATTGACATGATTTAAATTTTATCAAAGTTGAAATAGAAATTTATTCCTAATTTTCTTTAATTTTTTTTCTTTTGTTATTTAGTCGCAAAAGATAAATATTTACATCATAACAATAGATCTTATAAGAATAATTTTTTATTCTATAAAGAATCAGATATTTGATTCATTAATGTGAAGATTAAATTAATTTTTTCTAATTCTTTTTTAGATATAAATTGAAGCATCACATAATTTAAGCTTCCTTTTTGTGTTTATTTATTTTACAAGGACAGCCAGGGAGAAATCTCTGGTTGTTTATTTATTGGTATTTAAAATGGTAAATTTATATTGAAGAATTTTTTTCTGAAAAATAATAAATAATTTAAATAAGATAGTATAATGATTTTGGAACAAAATTGGTTCCAAGTCTACTAATATACATTATTATGTCAAGACAAGACTTTATGTCGCAACCACTCCTTAGGGAGTTTTTTATTTTTTTATGGGATGAAAAATTGTTGAAATAGAAAATGCTGATAGATTAAGATTATTTTTAGATAATCTAGTTATTTATAAAGAAGAGGATAAAATTATTATTCCAATCAATGATATTGATACTTTAATTATTGATAATGTACAAATTAATTTATCTATTCATTTAATAAATAAATTATCTGAGAATAATGTTAATGTAATTATTTGTAATGAAAAGCATTTACCTAATACTCAATTATTACCAATTATAGGTAACTACAATGCTTTAAAAGTTTTAAATAAACAATTAGAATGAAATCACCAATATAAATCTAATTTATGAAAAAAACTTGTTGTACAAAAAATTGATAATCAAATTGAAATTCTTTCATTTTTTGGTTACTACAATGATAATGTAAAGATTATGAATGATCTAAAAAATGAAGTTAAAGAATATGATATAACTAATCGCGAGGGTCATGCTGCTAAAATATATTGACACACTTTATTTGGACGAGAATTTAATCGTCGAGATGAAGAAAATCCAATAAATAAATATTTAAATTATGGCTATGCAATTTTAAGAAGTTATTTTTCTAAATCAATTGTTAAAAAAGGATTGGATCCAAGAATTTCCATTTTTCATAAATCATTTCATAACCATTTTGCCTTAGCTTCCGATTTAATGGAAGTATTTAGAATAATTATAGATTTTGAAGTTATTAAAATAGTGGAAGTAGAGAAAATGCAAAAACCTTGATATGAATCAAAACAACAATTAATTGAATTATTTAATAGAAGAATTCTAGTAGATGGTAAGGAACAATTTATTAATAATGCAATTGATTTGTTTTTAGAAGCCATAATAGCAGAAAGAGAATTACCGACTTTAGTTTTTCCAATGTATGAATGAAATTAAGTATATGAGATTAATATTATTTTTTGATTTACCATCTAAAGAAGATTATGAAAAAAAAGATTATCGTTTATTTCATAATGCTTTAATAAAAAATGGGTATGTGATGATGCAATTCTCTGTTTACATTAAAGCTACTAATTCAAATTCAAAAGTAAAAAGAGAAATTGAAAAAATAAGAAAATATATTCCAAGAGCAGGTAATATTAGAATTATTTCAGTAACAGAAAAACAATATAATAATATGGAAGTTATATTAGGACATAAAAATATTAATGAAATTTATAATAATAGTAAAAGGTATATAAAAATATAAAATGTTAAAAATAAATTATTGAAAAAATTGATATGAAATTGAATTTAATGGCATAAAAGTAATTGAAACAAGATATACAACAAAATTGATTAAATCAATTTTAGCATCTCCAGAAGAAACTCCTTATTTAATTATTGACAACAAAAACATTAGATGAAAAAATGTTATTTATATTAATGAATTAACAAAATATGAAGATTTTTTATCCTTAAATAAAAATGGATTTATTTACAAAAAAATTATTGAAAAAATAGCTGACAATGTTTTAATTAATCAAAATTTAATTAATAAAATAATTACTGAAATTAATCAAGAAATAGGAATAGAAGACTTTTTATTGAATCAATATGATTTACCAAAATTAATTGCAGCAACTTTTGAATTAAATGATTTAGGTTATATTGATGATGATAAATTAATAGATATTCTAAATAAAATTGAATATGATGAAAAGAAATTAATTATATTTGATAATGTTTCATACATAAATTATGAAAAATGTAAAAAATTAATGAATAATTTTAATATTTTAATAGTTTGTTCTGATATTAGAGAAATAATAAATAATTTTTCATTATTAGAAATATGTTGTTTTATATATAATAATTCCATTTTTGATGTAATAAATGTCGAAAAATTGATTTCTTTTTTAGAAATTAAAACATCTCTTTCAATAAATGAACAAGATCTAAATAAATATTTAGAGTTTTCTAATGATCAAAAGAGCTCAATTATCAATTTTTATTTAAAAAATATCTAATTTTTTATAAAAAACATCTAAAAAAAGCAGTTTTTTGTAAAAATTTGACATTTTGGTGTGATAATGTATATTAGTAGACTTTAACTAAAATCTTGTTCATATTGTTTCCATTCTCATTTTGGTGTGATAATGTATATTAGTAGACTTTAACATTTCTGAGGCAAACCCTTATTTAGAATATATTTTGGTGTGATAATGTATATTAGTAGACTTTAACTTTTAAAATATAATAATATGGGTAAAGAGCATTTTGGTGTGATAATGTATATTAGTAGACTTTAACTTTGTAATGTAGTAATGTTGTTAGTGTTAGATTTTGGTGTGATAATGTATATTAGTAGACTTTAACTAATTCTTTCATAGCGTCTTCAGCACCGTCATTTTGGTGTGATAATGTATATTAGTAGACTTTAACATTATGATTATTGATATGAAACAATACAATATTTTGGTGTGATAATGTATATTAGTAGACTTTAACACCTAATTTACTATCATAATTATCTACTAAATTTTGGTGTGATAATGTATATTAGTAGACTTTAACCTCCTATCAATTCACCCATTGTAAGTCTCCATTTTGGTGTGATAATGTATATTAGTAGACTTTAACTAGGTAGATACGACTACCAACAAAAATTTTATTTTGGTGTGATAATGTATATTAGTAGACTTTAACATTCTTGTCTAAACTCTACTGGTGGTGTAGATTTTGGTGTGATAATGTATATTAGTAGACTTTAACAACAATGATATGAAGTGGAGATATAGAATAATTTTGGTGTGATAATGTATATTAGTAGACTTTAACAAAAACTTTTGGACTTATTGGAAAACGTTAATTTTGGTGTGATAATGTATATTAGTAGACTTTAACAAAAACTTTTAGACTTATTGGAAAACATCAATTTTGGTGTGATAATGTATATTAGTAGACTTTAACTATGTTTTTAAGGCAAAAGCAACAAGTCTCATTTTGGTGTGATAATGTATATTAGTAGACTTTAACTTAAACCTGTATTTTTAATTAAGGTATTTAATTTTGGTGTGATAATGTATATTAGTAGACTTTAACGGCAAGCAATGAATAAGCAAGACTTTGCAAATTTTGGTGTGATAATGTATATTAGTAGACTTTAACCAAAAAGCACGGGAAAGAACTTATAAGACTATTTTGGTGTGATAATGTATATTAGTAGACTTTAACTGGAGCACTTGGTGATCCATATGCTAACATATTTTGGTGTGATAATGTATATTAGTAGACTTTAACAGAGAAAGAAGGAATTGTGAAAGTGCCATCATTTTGGTGTGATAATGTATATTAGTAGACTTTAACTTTTTGAAGTTTATGAAGTTAAAGAAAATAATTTTGGTGTGATAATGTATATTAGTAGACTTTAACAGTAATTATTATTATGATCTACATATAAAAATTTTGGTGTGATAATGTATATTAGTAGACTTTAACGTTATTCAAATTTTCAAATATAAATTGAAGTTTCATATAATTTAAGCGTTCTTTTTCTTGTTTATTTATTTTACAAGGACAACCAGAGAGAAATCTCTGGTTTTTTATTTATTGGTATTTAATTTGGTAACTTTATACTCAGAAGCTTTTTTATTTGCTATCAAATTATGTATAATTAAAAAAATATTACTTTAGGTCTTTATAAATAAATTATCTTTTATGATTTGTATTTTTTTTAAAATCATCTTTATGAAAAGATTCAAGAACACTTAGTCTTTGATCAACTTTATGGTTGAATTCTTTTTGTTCTTTCACAAATTCATTCATATCTTTCATAAATTCAGTCACATCTGACATAAACTCTAATACTTTATTTTCAAAAGATGATTTTTTCACTTTATCTTTATCTCCAGTAATTTTAATTTTATAAGATTTCTTTGTTTCTTCTACTAATTCAATTTTAGGATCGTTAGATAGATTTAATAATTCATTCATCTTCTTTTTACTAATAATAGACATGATTTAAATTCTATCAAATTACTTTAAACTTAATAATTAAATACTTTTTAATCTATATTTAACTAAATTATTAAA
The DNA here is from genome assembly GCF_045276925.1 of Metamycoplasma sualvi. Taxonomy (GTDB): domain Bacteria; phylum Bacillota_I; class Bacilli_A; order Mycoplasmatales; family Metamycoplasmataceae; genus UBA710. The sequence continues at coordinate 321,862 of NZ_CP174167.1, read as the reverse complement.
ATAATTAAATTTTATTTTTATTAGAATTGTGATTGGATATTTTTGTTTTTTGTTAAATAAATTACTTTAAATTTTTTAATTCTTTTTTAATAGTTGGAAGTGATTGAATAATATCTAATTTATCTTCGATAATATTTAATCTTTGATCAACTTTATGGTTGAATTCCTTTTGTTCTTTTATAAAATCAACTACTGAATTATTAAATTCCTTTTGTTCTTTCATAAATTCAGTCACATCTGACATAAACTCTAATACTTTATTTTCAAAAGATGATTTTTTCACTTTATCTTTATCTCCAGTAATTTTAATTTTATAAGATTTCTTTGTTTCTTCTACTAATTCAATTTTAGGATCATTAGATAGATTTAACAATTCATTCATCTTTTTCTTGTTAATAATTGACATAAATTAAATTCTATCAAATTACTTTAAACTTAATAATTAAATACTTTTTAATCTATATTTAACTAAATTATTAAAATAATTAAATTTTATTTTTATTAGAATTGTGATTGGATATTTTTGTTTTTTGTTAAATAAATTACTTTAAATTTTTTAATTCTTTTTTAATAGTTGGAAGTGATTGAATAATATCTAATTTATCTTCAATAATATTTAATCTTTGGTCAACTTTATGATTGAATTCCTTTTGTTCTTTAACAAATTCATTCATATCTTTCATAAATTCAGTCACACCTGACATAAACTCTAATACTTTATTTTCAAAAGATGATTTTTTCACTTTATCTTTATCTCCAGTAATTTTAATTTTATAAGATTTCTTTGTTTCTTCTACTAATTCAATTTTAGGATCATTAGATAAATTTAATAATTCATTCATCCTTTTCTTACTAATAATAAACATGATTTAAATTTTATCAAAGTTGAAATAGAAATTTATTCCTAATTTTCTTTAATTTTTTTCTTTTGTTATTTAATCTATTAAGATAAATATTTAAATCATAATAATAGATCTTATAAGAATATTTTTTTATTCTATAAAGAATCTGATAATTCATTCATTAATGTAAAGATAAAATTAATTTTTTCTAATTCTTTTTCAAATATAAATTAAAGTATCACATAATTTAAGTGTCCTTTTTGTTATTTATTTATTTATTTTACAAGGACAGCCAGGGAGAAATCTCTGGTTTTTTATTTATCAGTATTTAATTTGGTAACTTTATAGATTAAATAAAATATCAATCAAAAAGTGTTCATTATGAGACAATTTATTTAGTTTTTTTTGACATCCTTTCCATTTTTTTTGGGTTGGAGAGGATTTTTTAATATTAAAAAATCACAATCCAACCTTTAATAATTTTAATAATTATTGGTGTTGCGATTGTGATTACAATTTGGGAAAGAATCAAAATCATATTTTGGTTTTTTTAATTTTTATTTATTATAGAATATTGTTTTTTTTCATATCAAATATTGTTGACTTCAAAAAAGATTAATGTAATTTATTCTAAGTTTTTTAATTCTTTTTTAATGGTTGGCAATAATTTAATTTGTTTTACATCTTTTTCAAGAGCACTCAATCTTTGATCAACTTTATGTAGTCTTTGATCAACTTTATGGTTGAATTCCTTTTGTTCTTTCATAAAATCAACTACTGAATTATTAAACTCCTTTTGTTTTTGATTAAATTCCTTTTGTTCTTTAACAAATTCTGTCATATCTGACATAAACTCTAATACTTTATTTTCAAAAGATGATTTTTTCACTTTATCTTTATCTCCAGTAATTTTAATTTTATAAGATTTCTTTGTTTCTTCTACTAATTCAATTTTAGGATCATTAGATAGATTTAACAATTCATTCATTTTTTTCTTACTAATAATTGACATGATTTAAATTTTATCAAAGTTGAAATAGAAATTTATTCCTAATTTTCTTTAATTTTCTTCTTTTGTTATTTTAGTCGCAAAAGATAAATATTTACATCATAACAATAGATCTTATAAGAATAATTTTTTATTCTATAAAGAATCAGATATTTGATTCATTAATGTGAAGATTAAATTAATTTTTTCTAATTCTTTTTTAGATATAAATTGAAGCATCACATAATTTAAGCTTCCTTTTTGTGTTTATTTATTTTACAAGGACAGCCAGAGAGAAATCTTTGGTTGTCTATTTATTGGTATTTAAAATGGTAAATTTATATTGAAGAATTTTTTTCTGAAAAATAATAAATAATTTAAATAAGATAGTATAATGATTTTGGAACAAAATTGGTTCCAAGTCTACTAATATACATTATTATGTCAAGACAAGACTTTATGTCGCAACCACTCCTTAGGGAGTTTTTTATTTTTTTATGGGATGAAAAATTGTTGAAATAGAAAATGCTGATAGATTAAGATTATTTTTAGATAATCTAGTTATTTATAAAGAAGAGGATAAAATCATTATTCCAATCAATGATATTGATACTTTAATTATTGATAATGTACAAATTAATTTATCTATTCAATTAATAAATAAATTATCTGAGAATAATGTTAATGTAATTATTTGTAATGAAAAGCATTTGCCTAATACTCAATTATTACCAATTATAGGTAACTACAATGCTTTAAAAGTTTTAAATAAACAATTAGAATGAAATCACAAATATAAATCTAATTTATGAAAAAAACTTGTTGTACAAAAAATTGATAATCAAATTGAAATTCTTTCATTTTTTGGTTACTACAATGATAATGTAAAGATTATGAATGACTTAAAAAATGAGGTTAAGGAATATGATATAACTAATCGTGAAGGACATGCCGCTAAAATATATTGACATACTTTATTTGGACGAGAATTTAATCGCCGAGATGAAGAAAATCCAATAAATAAATATTTAAATTATGGTTATGCAATTTTAAGAAGTTATTTTTCCAAATCAATTGTTAAAAAAGGATTGGATCCAAGAATTTCCATTTTTCATAAATCATTTCATAACCATTTTGCCTTAGCTTCAGATTTAATGGAAGTATTTAGAATAATTATAGATTTTGAAGTTATTAAAATAGTGGAAGTAGAGAAAATGCAAAAACCTTGATATGAATCAAAACAACAATTAATTGAATTATTTAATAGAAGAATTCTAGTAGATGGTAAGGAACAATTTATTAATAATGCAATTGATTTGTTTTTGGAAGCCATAATAGCAGAAAGAGAATTACCAACTTTAGTTTTTCCAATGTATGAATGAAATTAAGTATATGAGATTAATATTATTTTTTGATTTACCATCTAAAGAAGATTATGAAAAAAAAGATTATCGTTTATTTCATAATGCTTTAATAAAAAATGGGTATGTAATGATGCAATTCTCAGTTTACATTAAAGCTACTAATTCAAATTCAAAAATCAAAAGAGAAATTGAAAAAATAAGAAAATATATTCCAAGAGCAGGCAATATTAGAATTATTTAAGTAACAGAAAAACAATATAATAATATGGAAGTTATATTAGGACATAAAAATATTAATGAAATTTATAATAATAGTAAAAGGTATATAAAAATATAAAATGTTAAAAATAAATTATTGAAAAAATTGATATGAAATTGAATTTAATGGCATAAAAGTAATTGAAACAAGATATACAACAAAATTGATTAAATCAATTTTAGCATCTCAGAAGAAACTCCTTATTTAATTATTGACAACAAAAACATTAGATGAAAAAATGTTATTTATATTAATGAATTAACAAAATATGAAGATTTTTTATCTTTAAATAAAAATGGATTTATTTACAAAAAAATTATTGAAAAAATAGCTGACAATGTTTTAATTAATCAAAATTTAATTAATAAAATAATTACTGAAATTAATCAAGAAATAGGAATAGAAGACTTTTTATTGAATCAATATGATTTACCAAAATTAATTGCAGCAACTTTTGAATTAAATGATTTAGGTTATATTGATGATGATAAATTAATAGATATTCTAAATAAAATTGAATATGATGAAAAGAAATTAATTATATTTGATAATGTTTCATACATAAATTATGAAAAATGTAAAAAATTAATGAATAATTTTAATATTTTAATAGTTTGTTCTGATATTAGAGAAATAATAAATAATTTTTCATTATTAGAAATATGTTGTTTTATATATAATAATTCCATTTTTGATGTAATAAATGTCGAAAAATTGATTTCTTTTTTAGAAATTAAAACATCTCTTTCAATAAATGAACAAGATCTAAATAAATATTTAGAGTTTTCTAATGATCAAAAGAGCTCAATTATCAATTTTTATTTAAAAAATATCTAATTTTTTATAAAAAACATCTAAAAAAAGCAGTTTTTTGTAAAAATTTGACATTTTGGTGTGATAATGTATATTAGTAGACTTAATCTAATGATCAAAAGAGCTCAATTATCAATTTTTATTTAAAAAATATCTAATTTTTTATAAAAAACATCTAAAAAAAAGCAGTTTTTTGTAAAAATTTGACATTTTGGTGTGATAATGTATATTAGTAGACTTTAACACAAGAGTTTTTAGTATGTAGTAGAGGTATATTTTGGTGTGATAATGTATATTAGTAGACTTTAACAAAACAGGATGATAGGAGGACACAATATGAAATTTTGGTGTGATAATGTATATTAGTAGACTTTAACGAATACACAGGGAAGTATTTTATATTCAATATTTTGGTGTGATAATGTATATTAGTAGACTTTAACGCTTCTTGATAACCAAAAACTGATTGATTAATTTTGGTGTGATAATGTATATTAGTAGACTTTAACTGCTCTAGGTCATCCAAAGCATCCATTAAGATTTTGGTGTGATAATGTATATTAGTAGACTTTAACAAAATAAATAGTATATAATAAAAATATGTAATTTTGGTGTGATAATGTATATTAGTAGACTTTAACGGTAGATACGACTACCAACAAAAACATTTTATTTTGGTGTGATAATGTATATTAGTAGACTTTAACTTGTTCCTAATAGATTAGTTTGAAAAGATTATTTTGGTGTGATAATGTATATTAGTAGACTTTAACCCTTTTATCGCATACAAAACATTTAGCGTAATTTTGGTGTGATAATGTATATTAGTAGACTTTAACGAGATTATGATTTTTACAACTCGGGAGCTTATTTTGGTGTGATAATGTATATTAGTAGACTTTAACAAAAAGAAAAAGAAATATTTAATTGAATACATTTTGGTGTGATAATGTATATTAGTAGACTTTAACACGTATTAAATCTAAATCAAAAACAATATGATTTTGGTGTGATAATGTATATTAGTAGACTTTAACATAAAAACGCGTTTTACGTTAAACAAATAGATTTTGGTGTGATAATGTATATTAGTAGACTTTAACATGGAGCACAATTAAAAGCAATAGAATTAGATTTTGGTGTGATAATGTATATTAGTAGACTTTAACATATTTATATATGTAATGTAATGAAATGGAATTTTGGTGTGATAATGTATATTAGTAGACTTTAACTCAACAAGAGAATAAAACAACATATACGAGATTTTGGTGTGATAATGTATATTAGTAGACTTTAACTAACTGAGTATTTAGCAAAACATGTATGGGATTTTGGTGTGATAATGTATATTAGTAGACTTTAACTCTTCCATTAAGTTTTGGACTTCTTCAATCATTTTGGTGTGATAATGTATATTAGTAGACTTTAACATTGATTACATGCAGGACCTATTGGACCATATTTTGGTGTGATAATGTATATTAGTAGACTTTAACGTTATTCAAATTTTCAAATATAAATTAAAGTTTCATATAATTTAAGTGTTCTTTTTCTTGTTTATTTATTTTACAAGGACAACCAGAGAGAAATCTCTGGTTTTTTATTTATCGGTATTTAATTTGGTAACTTTATGCCCAACTAGGAGCTTTTTTATTTGCTATCCAATTATATATAATTAAAAAAATATTACTTTAGGTCTTTATAAATAAATTATTTTTTATGATTTGTAATTTTTCTAAAATCATCTTTATGAAAAGATTCAAGAACACTTAGTCTTTGATCAACTTTATGTAGTCTTTGATCAACTTTATGGTTGAATTCCTTTTGTTCTTTTATAAAATCAACTACTGAATTATTAAATTCCTTTTGTTCTTTATTAAATTCCTTTTGTTCTTTAACAAATTCTGTCATATCTGACATAAACTCTAATACTTTATTTTCAAAAGATGATTTTTTCACTTTATCTTTATCTCCAGTAATTTTAATTTTATAAGATTTCTTTGTTTCTTCTACTAATTCAATTTTAGGATCGTTAGATAGATTTAATAATTCATTCATCTTCTTTTTACTAATAATAGACATGATTTAAATTCTATCAAATTACTTTAAACTTAATAATTAAATACTTTTTAATCTATATTTAACTAAATTATTAAAATAATTAAATTTTATTTTTATTAGAATTCTGATTGGATATTTTTGTTTTTTTTGTTAAATAAATTACTTTAAATTTTTTAATTCTTTTTTAATAGTTGGAAGTGATTGAATAATATCTAATTTATCTTCGATAATATTTAATCTTTGGTCAACTTTATGATTGAATTCCTTTTGTTCTTTTATAAAATCAACTACTGAATTATTAAATTCCTTTTGTTCTTTCATAAATTCAGTCACATCTGACATAAACTCTAATACTTTATTTTCAAAAGATGATTTTTTCACTTTATCTTTATCTCCAATAATTTTAATTTTATAAGATTTCTTTGTTTCTTCTACTAATTCAATTTTAGGATCATTAGATAGATTTAACAATTCATTCATTTTTTTCTTACTAATAATAAACATGATTTAAATTTTATCAAAGTTGAAATAGAAATATATACTAATTTTCTTTAATTTTCTTCTTTTGTTATTTAATCTATTAAGATAAATATTTACATCATAATAATAGATCTTATAAGAATAATTTTTCATTCTATAAAGAATCTGATAATTTGTTCATTAATGTAAAGATAAAATTAATTTTTTCTAATTCTTTTTCAGATATAAATTGAAGCATCATATAATTTAAGTGCCCTTTTTCTTGTTTATTTATTTTACAAGGACAGCCAGAGAGAAATCTCTGGTTTTTTATTTATCGGTATTCATTTTGGTAACTTTATAGATTAAATAAAATATCAATCAAAAAGTGTTCATTATGAGACAATTTATTTAGTTTTTTTTGACATCCTTTCCACTTTTTTTGGGTTGGAGAGGATTTTTTAATATTAAAAAATCACAATCCGACCTTTAATAATTTTAATAATTATTGGTGTTGCGATTGTGATTACAATTTGGGAAAAAATCAAAATCATATTTTGGTTTTCTTAATTTTTATTTATTATAGAATATTGTTTTTTTTCATATCAAATATTGTTGACTTCAAAAAAGATTAATGTAATTTATTCTAAGTTTTTTAATTCTTTTTTAATGGTTGGCAATAATTTAATTTGTTTTACATCTTTTTCAAGAGCACTCAATCTTTGATCAACTTTATGTAGTCTTTGATCAACTTTATGGTTGAATTCCTTTTGTTCTTTTATAAAATCAACTACTGAGTTATTAAACTCTTTTTGTTCTTTCACAAATTCATTCATATCTTTCATAAATTCTGTCACACCTGACATAAACTCTAATACTTTATTTTCAAAAGATGATTTTTTCACTTTATCTTTATCTCCAGTAATTTTAATTTTATAAGATTTCTTTGTTTCTTCTACTAATTCAATTTTAGGATCATTAGATAAATTTAATAATTCATTCATCCTTTTCTTACTAATAATAAACATGATTTAAATTTTATCAAAGTTGAAATAGAAATTTATTCCTAATTTTCTTTAATTTTTTTCTTTTGTTATTTAATCTATTAAGATAAATATTTAAATCATAATAATAGATCTTATAAGAATATTTTTTTATTCTATAAAGAATCTGATAATTCATTCATTAATGTAAAGATAAAATTAATTTTTTCTAATTATTTTTCAAATATAAATTAAAGTATCACATAATTTAAGTGTCCTTTTTGTTATTTATTTATTTATTTTACAAGGACAGCCAGGGAGAAATCTCTGGTTTTTTATTTATCGGTATTTAATTTGGTAACTTTATAGATTAAATAAAATATCAATCAAAAAGTGTTCATTATGAGACAATTTATTTAGTTTTTTTTGACATCCTTTCCATTTTTTTTGGGTTGGAGAGGATTTTTTAATATTAAAAAATCACAATCCAACCTTTAATAATTTTAATAATTATTGGTGTTGCGATTGTGATTACAATTTGGGAAAAAATCAAAATCATATTTTGGTTTTTTTAATTTTTATTTATTATAGAATATTGTTTTTTTTCATATCAAATATTGTTGACTTTAAAAAAGAGTAACGTAATTTATTCTAAGTTTTTAATTCTTTTTTAATGGTTGGCAATAATTTAATTTGTTTAACATCTTTTTCAAGAACACTTAATCTTTGGTCAACATTATGTAGTCTTTGATCAACTTTTTGATTGAATTCCTTTTGTTCTTTCATAAAATCAACTACTGAATTATTAAATTCCTTTTGTTCTTTGTTAAATTCTTTTTGTTCTTTTATAAAATCAACTACTGAATTATTAAATTCCTTTTGTTCTTTAACAAATTCTGTCATATCTGACATAAACTCTAATACTTTATTTTCAAAAGATGATTTTTTCACTTTATCTTTATCTCCAGTAATTTTAATTTTATAAGATTTCTTTGTTTCTTCTACTAATTCAATTTTAGGATCATTAGATAAATTTAATAATTCATTCATCTTTTTCTTACTAATAATAAACATGATTTAAATTTTATCAAAGTTGAAATAGAAATTTATTCCTAATTTTCTTTAATTTTCTTCTTTTGTTATTTAGTCGCAAAAGATAAATATTTACATCATAATAATATAGTTTATAAGAATAATTTTTTATTCTTATGATAACAATACATTTTAGTTTTAAAAAACATCTTTCTTATTGTCTCCATAGAATGATTAGTTGCTTTTGAGATGAATTCATATTTTTTCACAATTTTTGGGATGTAATTTTCTTTTGAAGAATCTGATAATTCATTCATTAATGCAAAGATAAAATTAATTTTTTCTAATTGTTTTTCAGATATAAATTGAAGTGTCACATAATTTAAGTTTCCTTTTTGTCTTTATTTATTTTACAAGGACAGCCAGGGATAAATCTCTGGTTTTTTATTTATCGGTATTTAATTTGGTAACTTTATAATATAATTATTTTTATTAATAATAATATAATTATTTTTATTAATAATAATATAATTATTTTTATTAATATAATTAATTTTGGTGTTATAATATATATTGTTACATTTTAACAAAAGGAAGGTAAATATGAAATTAAAACAATTATTAATTAGTACTGCAAGTATTGCTGCTTTAGCAGTGGTTCCAATGTCAATTGTTTCATGTGGAAACAATAACAACAATTCAGTAGAAGGATTGCCTCCAGCAAATGGTGGAGATAATAACACTGGTGGAGGAGATAATTCAACTCCTGGTACTGGAGATAATAACACTGGTGGAGGAGATAATTCAACTCCTGGTACTGGAGATAATAACAATCAAGAGCCTGCTATTAAATATATTGATGTTGATAGTAAAAATGCAATGGTAGCACATATCTTACAAGATCCATATATTGTTTCTGAATTTATTAAACAAGTAACAAGAAGACAAGTTAATGGAACAGTGACTCATGTTCAATGAACTACACAATTAACATCAATAGAACCTGGTAGTGTTGAACATAAAACAGATGGAAGTTACCATTACTACAATGTTAAAAACCTTACACTTACAATTAAAGCAGGAGCAGTAGCACTATATTATTCAGTTAATGATGCAGAGAAAAGAGACACTGTTTCAGGAAATGGATCTTGAACTATATCTGTAGACCTTCACTTTAGAAGTACAAAACAAATTACAGATATAAGTAACTAATATATTAATATGAAAGCAACTTATCAACAGTTGCTATGATTTTGGTGTGATAATTTATATTGTTACATTTTAACAATAAAGATTCTAAATTACTTATTTCTTGATATATTAATTGATTGCTATATTATTTACTTTAGATGATGAAATAGTTGAATAATAATCTAATTGATAAATATCTCTAAATGATTGATCAAATGTGATAATATCCTTTTGAATTTATGACAATTTTTCATTAAACTGTTTTACTACATATTAATCAAATTTTAAAAGAGCTAAATGATGCTCTTTTTTTTTTAATAAATTATTAGTTCATTAATATATGAATTAATTAATGATGAATGTATTCCTTTATCTCTATTAGCAATGTTAATATCTGCTAATCTATGATAAGAACCATCTAATTTCTCTCTATTCATATATCAATATAATTAGTTAATGTTTGATATAAATATAACAAATTATCTTTATTAATGTTTCTATTTTGAGAAATATGTGCCAAGGCATTATAAGCATTTTAAATCATTTTATATGAATTGTCAATGCTCTTTCTATTTATGACATCATTAATCGTTTTTTTGATCAACAAAAGATTCTAATCTAACATTAACAAACAAAAATTAACAAGCTATTTCTTTTTCTTTTATGCAAATAGGAGAATATTCATTAAATGTTGATATATTAGACCAAAATAATAATATTAACATTTTGTAAAATTTTTTTAACTTCATCAACTGATGAACATGAACCTAATATGTAAGGAATAAATTCAAAAGGTGTTACATTGTTTTTGTCATTCTGTTTTTCAAAATATTTTGCATAACCTTTAAAATATAAACCAACCATAAACTAAAGTATTAATATGTGGTATCACTCAACCAATTTTGGTGTGATATTGTATATTAGTAAACTTTAACTCTTAGTTGCTATTACTCATATTAATAGACATTTTGGTGTTATAATTTATATTGTTACATTTTATTTAACAAAAAGAAGGTAAATATGAAATTAAAACAATTATTAATTAGTACAGCAAGTATTGCTGCTTTAGTGGTGATTCCAATGTCAATTGTTTCATGTGGAAACAATAACAATAATGCAGTAGATGGATTGCCACAAACACCTGGCAATGGAGATAATAATAATTCAAGTAAATATATTAATGTTAATAGTAGAGATGGAATAGCAGCATATATCTTAGCAAATAGTGATATTGTTTCTGAATTTATTAAACAAGTATTAAAAAGACCATCATATAAGACAGTACCGTTCTCTCACCAATGAACTGATAAATTAACATCACTAGTATATGATAACAATATGGAAACTACTAATGATGATATATACACTTACTACAATGTTAAAAGTATTACATTTACTTATGCAGCAGGAGCAATTATAAATTATCAATTTTATGAAAATAACACACTTCAAAAAGGAATTATTTCAACACCAAATGGAGGAGTTATAACTTTATCTGTAGACCTTCAATTTAGAAGTAAAACAGACCTTTCAGTGGCTTAGGTAGCTAATATATTAAAATATATTAATATGAAAGCAACTTATCAATAGTTGCTATGATTTTGGTATGATAATGTATATTAGTATACTTTAACTCTTGGTTGCTATTAGTCATACTAATAGAGATTTTTGTGTTATAATATATTTTGTTACATTTTATTTAACAAAAAGAAGGTAAATATGAAATTAAAACAATTATTAATTAGTACAGCAAGTATTGCTGCTTTAGTGGTGATTCCAATGTCAATTGTTTCATGTGGAAACAATAACAATAATGCAGTAGAAGGAATACCTCCAGCAAATGATGGAGATAATAAACCTGGTGAAGATAATAACAATCAACCTGGCGGATCAACAGGCGGATCTGACAATGCCGGAGATAATTCAACTCCTGGTAATGGAGATAATAGTAATTCAAACCCCGGCGGATCAACAGGTGGATCTGACAATGGCGGAAATAATAACAATCAACCTGGTTGAGATGTTGATACTTCAAGTAAATATATTAATGTTAATAGTAAAGACGGAATGGCAGCATATATCTTAGCAAATAGTAATATTGCTTTTGAATTTATTAAAAAAGCATTAAACAGACCATCATATAAGACAGTACCGTTCTCTCACCAATGAACTGATAAATTAACATCACTAGTATATGATAAAGGTATGATAACTACTAAAGATAATAATTACACTTACTACAATGTTAAAAGTATTACATTTACTTATGTAGGAGGACCAGTTCTAAATTATCAATTTTATGAAAATAATACACTTCAAAAAGGAATTATTTCAACAAGAGACGGAGGAGTTATAACTTTATCTGTAGACCTTCACTTTAGAAGTAAAACAAACTTTATAGGTGGCTAAGGTAGCTAATATATTAAAATATATTAATATGAAAGCAACTTATCAATAGTTGATATTATTTTGGTATTATAATTTATTTTGTTACATTTTATTTAACAAAAAGAAGGTAAATATGAAATTAAAACAATTATTAATTAGTACAACAAGTATTGCTGCTTTAGCAGTGGTTCCAATGTCAATTGTTTCATGTGGAAACAATAACAATAATGCAGTAGAAGGATTGCCTTCAACACCTGGTGAAGATAATAACAATCAACCTGGCGGATCTGACAATGATGGATCTATCAATGGTGGAGGTAATTCAACTCCTGGTAATGGAGATAATAGTAATTCAAACCCCGACGGATCAACAGGTGGATCTAATAATGGTGGAGATAATAATAATCAAAAACCATTACCTCCAATTGATGAACCTATTTATATTGATGTTAATAGTAGATATGACATGGAAGACTATATCTTAAGTAATATTCATATTATTTCTGCTCTTATTAAACAAGTAACACCATCATTTAATAACATAATGTTTTATTTTGAATGAAAAACTGTACCACAACTAGCATATGATAGTGGTATGTGAATTACTAAAGAAGGTGAATACACTTATTATAATGTTAAAAATGTTAAATTTACTTTTTCAACTTCAGGTGAAATTCTAAAATATCAATATGTGGATGCTCAAGGCAATAAAATGACAGCATATATTTCAGGAATCCAGTCTGTTACTGTATCTGTAGACATTCACTTTAGAAGTACAACAGACTTTATAGGTGGTGGCTTAGGTAGATAATATATTAATATGAAAGCAACTTACCAATAGTTGATAGCTTTTGGTGTGCTAAAGTATATTGGCAAAATTTAACAATAAAGATTTTTAACAAGCTAATATAGTTACTTTATTGAATATGATTTAATACACTAGATATAGATAGTTAATTAAAATATTTATTGTTAAAGTATACTAATATCTTTTATCAACAATTCTGGAATAGAACTTCTTTTAGAATAATTTTCAAGAGCCATATGATTTTTATTACTTTTACTTTTTTCTTTTTTTTAAATTTAATTTAACATTTGATTTAAAAATAGTATGTTTTATATGGTTTACATGAAGGTGAAGCTAAAATTATATCTGGTTAAGAATAAAATCATTCAATGATAAACAATTTTTTATAAAATATTTTGCTTTATCATTGAATGTTACGTTATTAATACTAATTGATCAAACTTCTCAATTAATGTTATTAAAACATTTTTAATAGCTTTTTATATCATGATACAAAATCATCATATAAAGCTTAAATAATTAAAGCTCTTTCTCTTTTCTATTTGAAGTAGTTATTTTTTTTAAACATATATATTGATATATTGCACAGATATTTGTATAAATATAGCTTTCGTTTATTTAACTCATTTAATATCTTGTTTTAATTCAAGATCATATGATGTTAATTTATTTTTGTCATAACTATTATTTAGTGATATTGCTGTCAATCTATTATTTGAATAAGTTTTATAATAAAGAGTTTTATTATTAAAATCATAACAATCAGAATAAACAGTTAATTCATTCTTATTTTCATGAGCATGCACTGTACCTCTTGTTTGAGCAACAGAATCTAAAATATGAAAAAATTGACTAATATCTTCATCATTATTATTTGATGTAGAAACTGAATTAGTAAAAGCTGCTCTTACAAAACGATCTTGTGATGTAAGAGATCCTGGTAAACCTATTGTTCCAGCTCCATTAGAAATAATTTTAATATTAGAATCAAATAGATTTGTTCTAGAATCAGGTGATATATTAACATAATTATTCATATTTTCTAAATGAAAATTAAATCTAGGGTTATTAGTTAATGTTTTGTAAGGATTGTCATAAATTTGTAATCCATCACTTGTAGATTCCACTACAATACATTGTTTATCATCGCAAATTATTCAATGTAATGGGGTTAGAGGTATTTCTTTGCTAAATGGAATATCAACAATATTAACATTTTGTAAAATTTTTTTTGCTTCATCAACCGATGAACATGAACCTAATATGTAAGGAATAAATTCAAAAGGTGTTACATTGTTTTTGTCATTCTGTTTTTCAAAATATTTTGCATAACCATTAAAATATAAACCAGCCATAAACATTCCTTTTTCATTCATAGCATCATAAAATAATGGATATTCATTTGCAATCATCCCCATTCCTATAAGGGAATATTTAATATCAATATTTTCATTATTAGATTTAAATTTTAATAAATAATTTTTTGGCATGATTATAACTTTTGTTCATGGTAATTCATATTCAAGATCCAAATTTCTACCATAAAAATTATTTTTATATTTTATTGCAGTACACATATTAACTCTCCTTGTACATTTAATATTAATTATTATTTTAATCTAATATTATTTTAATATTATTGATAATCAAAATAACTAATATATTTTATTAATTAATTCTATATTAAATTTGTTATTATAATAATTATTATGGCTAAAAAAAGTAGATTAGAGAAGATTTTAATAACCACTTCAATTTGTCCTTTATTTTTATTACCTGTATTAATCAACAATAAAGATCAAATTTATTTAACATTTAAAAGTGCTATTAGTAATGTAGATGACAATATTTATCCTACAGCTAAAGTGGGTCCTCTTTATGATGTGCAAACTTTAAGAAAAGTAACCAATGATGCAGATGCAATTAATGTTTTGTTTTTGGGTGATAATTATGGTCCTAATGAAAATCCAAATACATTTTCAGATTTTATACATAAAAATGTTGTAATTCCTTGATTGTCAACAACTTATCCTAGCACTTATAATGAGTATAAAACTCAAACTCATTTAAATTGAGGAACAAGAATACCATTTCAAACATATTTGAATGATAAAATTAATGTATATTCAATTCAACCCAATTTCAAAGATAATAATAGTATTGTAAATAGTAAAGATACTTTTTTGGGTATGTATACTACATCAAGTTCATCTTCTTCGCATATTTATATGCCACTTAGTGGATATACTAAAGTAAATGTATTAAATTATGATTTATCTAACAATTTTTTACAAGATGGTGGAATTACTACTCTTGCTACTACTGCAGTAATTAGAAATAAAGGAGATGGTAGAGCTAATGCTCCATCTCTTTATTTAGCCACAACTGCAAACCATTCATCAACTCACATTCATGAAATGGGACATTCAATATGAGGATTGGCTGATGAATATGATGGAAATCAACCAACTGGTGTAAATAGAATTCAAATAACAGATACTAGTGAAGAAAATATTTCTTGAAAAGAATTTTTAAATTTTAGAGGAGTTGGATTAGTACCAACTTCTACTCCTGCTACAAAAACAAATCAATATATTCCTTCAGGTGAGTGTACAATGTTAGATTCTCATCAACCTTCTTGAGATTTTTGTGAAGTTTGTCTTCATCAAATAATTAAAAGAGGAGTAAATATTACTCAAAATGAATATTTTTATATTGCCGATCCTCAATTAACAATTTCAGATGATCGACCAACATATTCAGATATTTTTTATTCTACAAGTTATTTACGAACAATAGAACTTTATGATTTTAATATTCAAAGAGGAAAAAATAAACATTTAGATTTTCGTACTGTTGTAGATAATATGACTACTAAACCAAAAAATATTAAACTAAGAGTTTATGTTTCAGGAAACGGTGGGCTTCAAGAATTTTCAGAAACTTATCGCATAGAACCGGGAGAAATAAAACAATTAAAATTAATTACCTCTAACACTTTGGGAGAAGTAAAAAGTGAAGTTAATAAAATTATTGGTGAAGTTATTGATAGTGATACAAATGAAGTATTAGCAACTAATTATGATCGTTTAAATTATTATTATTTAAGTCAAGAATATAATTGGGGTCAAAATTTTGGTAAAAAACTTCATACTGTTACCATTAATTTTTTAGATAGTAAAACAAATCAACCACTTCCAAATATTAAACCTTCTATTTTAATTAAAAGAAATGGAGAAAAATTTAAATTAGAAAAAATTTTATTCAATGGATATCGTTTAGATGAAACAAAAAGTAAAATTGATAATAAAGATATTGCTATAAATGGACAAAATCTAGTATTTAATTATTATTATGATGCATTACCTTCTAAATCTTTAAAATTAAAATTAGTAGATGATAGCAATAAAGTTGTTAAAGAAAAATTTGTTAAAGTGTATCAAGGTCAAAAATTTATTCCTAAATCATCAGATTTCTTCTTGTACAATTTGGAAACCCTTAATGATTCAAATAATGAAAATAATAATTGAAATAACTCAGTTATATCACCTGATCAATCATACTTATATGAAGGAATAACTGATAATCAAACTGAAGTAATATATAGAATTAGTCCAGAATCTCCAACATATGTAATTGCAAAAGATATTGAAATAATTCAAGGAGATGATTTGCATTCTGCATTAATTAATGATGTTAATAAAAAATTCAAAATGGGAATTTTAGAACACGACTTTGTTACTAATGTCTATAATCAATCTATTATTTATTCTAATATAGATACATCCACACCAGGAGAATACTTTTTTGTATATTATTTTAAAAATAATATGGATATAAAAGAGTCGCATCATTCTTTATTTAAAATTAAAGTAATTGTTAAAGAAAATCAAAATCCTAATTTTGTTG
This sequence comes from Metamycoplasma sualvi, assembly GCF_045276925.1. Taxonomy (GTDB): domain Bacteria; phylum Bacillota_I; class Bacilli_A; order Mycoplasmatales; family Metamycoplasmataceae; genus UBA710. Next base: position 304,762 of record NZ_CP174167.1, on the reverse strand, counting down.
CAAATCCATTAGAAGCTGAAAAAAATAGATTACAAAGTTATAATTATTTATGAATTGATCAGTTGGAAAATTATAAAGGCTATATGCAAGATTTTGAAGCTATTAATCAAAATAATTTATTAACAAACATTAGTAATTTCAATTTAAATTATGGTAAATTTAATTATGAAGTTTTAGAATTTAAAAAATTATATCCAAATGTAGATGGTGAAACTTTTCTAGGATATAAATTCAAAATTAAAATTACTGATAAAACATCAAGAGCATCAGTAGTAACAGATTATTTTACTAAAAATATTTGATTAAAAGAAGGTGCTCCAATTACTCCACCAACTGAAGAAGTTGAAATGCAAAATGAAATTAATAGAATTAATTCTTTATCATTATCATTGAAAAATCCAATTTTAACTCAAGAGGAAGTTAATAATATTAATCAAAACAACATTTTACAAAATATTAATGGATGAGTTCAAACAACAGGATTTATCTATGAAATAATTAATTTTAATAATTCAAATAATCAATTTACATTTAATATTAAAGTATCAAAACAAAATGTAACCATAACTAAAACATCTAATTTATTTACTTTGTCTTATCAAATCAAATCAGAACAATCTGAACAAGAGTTATTACAACAAGAAATTAATAGAATTAATAATTTAACTTTATCTTTAGCTAACAATGCTTTTAGTCAACAAGAAATTGATCAAATTAACAATTCTAATTTTGTAAATAATTTATCAAATTGAAATTTAGTTACTTTAAATTCAAGTAAATACAACTATGAAATAACTAGTTTTGGTAAAGCAAATAATAAATTCACTTTTAATATTAAAGTTACTTTAAAAAATGATTTGACTATTTCTAAAACTACAAATCAATTTAATTTGAATTATCAAATAACTACAAATATAAATCAAGCATTAAAAGAAGAAAAAAATAGAATTGATCAATTGGATTTAAGTGTCAATAAGCAATTTAATCAAGATGAAATAAATGGAATTTTAAATGATCCAAATAGCATTACTAAATATCTAAATAATTGAAATGGTAATGATAATCAATTTGATTATCAATTTATTGTTAATCAATTATCAGAACCAGATAATCAATTAGGTTTAACTTTAACTATTCAAATCAATGATAAAAATAATCCTAGTGAATATCTAAGTTCTAGATCGTTTGTTTTAAGTTATAAACCATCTAATGCATCAAATAATCTAACTACAGTTATTTTAGCTTCTACTTTAGCACCAGCTGGAGCAATAGCTGCTGGTGTTGGTGGAACTGTTATCTATAAAAAGAAAAAAAGAAAATATTAAAACAATTCTATTAGATAACTATAAAAGAGACTAATTATAAAAGATATAATTATTAAACAAGTATTAAATCTAGATGCAAGTACTATGCAGCAAGACAAGAGGCTTGTGATTATTTGATTAATAACAAAAAATGAGTTATTGATTACGAAGATGATTTATTTTCAGGTGAAACACAATTTTTAAATTTAAATATCTTTTTTTAAGTGTTTGTTATTAATTGATACAACTTTTTCTACACGATTAGTATATTTTTTCTCATTAGCAAGATATTTAGTATTTAATCAAGTTTTTACAATTTCAATAGCGATAGCTTCTCCAATTACTTTTCCTCCAAGACATAAAACATTGGTATTGGAATGAGAAGAAGCTAAAGAAGCTACAAATGGATCTTGAGCAACAGCTGCATAAACCCCATAAATTTTGTTAGCTATCATAGCAGAACCATATCCTACTCCATCAACAAAAATCCCTTTATCACATTCTTTTTTAGCAATTGCTAAAGAAGCTGGATAAATAAAATCAGGTAAATCGCAACTTTCTTCTTGATTAGTTCCAAAATCTATTACTTCATGTCCTAATGATAGTAATAATTCTTTGATTGTTTCTTTTAATTTGTATCCAGCATGATCACATGCAATAGCTATTTTCATATTACCTCTTTTTGTATTTTTCTTGTATTATTTTTAATGCTAATATTATATTTTATTTTTGATTAGCAATAAATTTATAAATTTACCAAATTAAATACCGATAAATAAAAAACCAGAGATTTCTCCCTGGCTGTCCTTGTAAAATATAAAAAAACCGAAAAGGACAACTAAATTATATGAAACTTCAATTTATATTTGAAAAAGAATTAGAAAAAATTAATTTAATTTTTGCATTAATGAATCAAATATCTGATTCTTCTCAAGAAAACTTTATTCCAAAAATGATGAAAAGATATGAATTCATCTCAAAAGCAACAAATTATTCTGTTGAAACAATTAGAAAAATGCTTTTTAAAACTAAAACTTATTGTTATAAAAAAATAAAAAATTATTCTTATAAACTATATTATTATGATTCAAATATTTATCTTAATAGATTAAATAATAAGAGAAAAAAATTAGAAATAATAAAACAACAAAATTGCTTATCTAAACACTTAGAAGTTGCTAAATTGATAAGAACAGTAGCTAAAGCAACCGGCAATAAAACTTCTGCCAAAACCTTATCCAAGATAATCAAAGAGAAATTAGGATTATATTATTCTCCAAAGCATTTATATCACTTAATTAGGCAAAATAAAATGAGTGGAGTAACATTAAGAATATTTCCATACCTAAAGCATGGTAAATACTATAAAAAACCCCATAAAATAGGCAAAAGAGTAATTGCAATACCCATTGATCAAAGAGATGAAATTATCAATAAAAGAATTAGATATGGTGATGTTGAAGTAGATACTGTAGAAGGAACTAAAACTGATAATAAATATCTTTCTACAATGATTGATCGAAAATCTAGAAGATTATCCATAACTATTTATGAAAATAAACAAAGTGATGAATTTTTAAAAGCAGTAGAAAATAACATCGAAAATATGAATCAAGAAATCAAATCGATTACATCAGACAATGGAACTGAAAATTATGACCTAGTTAAATTAAATATTCCATGATTTTCCACTAATCCATATTCTTCTTGACAAAAAGGTTCAATTGAACAAAAACATAAGCAAATAAGAAAATTTATTCCAAAAGGCAAATCTTTCAAAAATTTAACCCAAGATGATTGTGATCTAATTGCACTTGTAATTAATGCAAAAACTTATTTACAAAATACTAGTAAATACAAATTGGGAACCACCGTTACTCAAGAAGAGCTACAAAAATACTTTAAATTATTAGAAAAGAAAGACACCCACCGAATATTTCAACTTTGATAAATATTGTAAAATTATGAAATACAAGGAATTATCGGTATTGAAATTGGTAATTTTATAATTAGCAATAAATTAATTAAATATAAAATATTTTGATAAAATATTTAAACATTATATTATTAATATTTAATATTCAATTTATTTAAAAGAAAGGAAAGTCATGAAAAGAACATATCAACCTAACAAAAGAAAACATGCAAAAGTTCATGGATTTAGAGCTAGAATGGCTACAGCTAGTGGAAGAAAAGTTTTAGCTAATCGTCGTGCTAAAGGAAGAGCTCATTTAACCGTTTCTAGTCACTAATGAAAAAAGAAAATATTCTAAAAAAAAATTTAGAATTTCAAAAAATAATTAATAAAAAAAAACAAATCATTAATAAATATTTGATTATTTATTATGTAAAAAGTGATCATTTTGAAATAGGTATTTCTATTCCAAAAAAATTTATTAATGCAGTTAAAAGAAATTTTATTAAAAGACAAATTAAATGAATCTTAGACTCATATGTTGAATATAAGAATATTAAATATAAATTAGTATTAATTGTTAGAAAAGAGTATTTATCTCTAACAATTGATGAAAAAAAAGAGCAAATTATAAAAATGTTTCAAAAATTTAAATAATTAAAATAAATAGGAATTTAATAAAGTGAAAAAAGCAAATGATAAAAGCAAAGAAAATAATAAACCTAAATTAGAAACTAATTCTTTTTCTTCTGCAAATAAAAGATCTAGTAAATTTGATTCACTTTTAAATCAATCATCAAGGCCTAATACTACAAACTTTAAAAGTATTTCACCTAGAGAAAGATTTAAAAAAATTTGAAAATGAATTTCTATTGTTATTTATTTATTTTTAGCAGGTTTAGGGATCACAGGATTTATTCAATCTTGTGTTTTAAGAACAAGTTCTACAGTTGGGTCCGGGGTTGAATTATACAATTCTAAAGATGATATTGCTCCTCATGTTAATACATATCAATTAGTAAAAACTCAAAAAACAAGCTATATATATGATCAAAATGGAAAAATAAAAATTGATGCTAATGGTAACTATGAAACAAGAGATGAAGATATTTATCAATTAGTTAAAGTAGAAAATGCTAACTATTTAACTCCAAGAGAAGATATTGTAGCAATTAAAAAGCAATTATTAACTGATTACAATCAAGACGTTGCTAATCTTTATGGAGCATATAATAATTATTCTTCAACAATTAGAATAATTGATCAAGATGGTAATGATATTACTAATATTGCTAATAATAGTCAATCATTAAATGCTAAAGGTTTAATTCAAGGTGATAATGGATATATTTTTATTAATGACAAAATATTACAATATTTAAATCAAGAAGGATTAGGATATCAATATAAAAATGTTCTACAAGATATTTGTTTATTTACAGTAGCAAGACCAGATAATTTTGATTCTTTATCTAATGAAGAAAAAGATCTTTATGGTTTAGGATCAACATCTATTAATAATGCTTTTGAAGCATATGAAATT